>NZ_JBFUGT010000174.1:0-13329 GCF_056402775.1 Rhodococcus sp. P3_B8 | reverse complement strand
GCGCAAGGACGTGCGCGTCCACCGCGAGATCTACCGAGCATCCGGGAACCCTCACCTCGAGGACATCCTCGTCAGCCTCGACGCACACGCCACCCGCATCTGGTGCCTCTTCCTCGACCGGCTGCCCGACGTCGCCAGCCACGTCCGCGAGCACGTCGCCCTGCTCCGGGCCATCGTCGACGGCGACGAGAACACCGCCTCGTCCCTCACCCTCGCCCACGTCGCCGGTTTCGAGAAGGCCATCCGCGACCTGCTGTAGGCCTCCGGCCCGTGCGCCTTTCTGGTAGCGGGAGCTACCAAAAAGGCGCACGGGCGCGAAGCGCCTCAGCTGAACACGACCGTCCGGTGACCGTGCAGCAGGACGCGGTTCTCGCAGTGCCAGCGCACGGCCCGCGACAGCGCGAGGGCCTCGGCGTCCTGCCCGACCGTGGCGAGTCGCGTCGGGTCGAAGGAGTGGTCGATGCGGATGACTTCCTGCTCGATGATGGGCCCCTCGTCCAGATCGGGGGTCACGTAGTGGGCGGTGGCCCCCACCTGCTTGACGCCGCGATCGAACGCCTGGTGGTAGGGCTTGGCGCCCTTGAAGCCGGGCAGGAACGAGTGGTGGATGTTGATGGCCCGTCCGCGTAGCGCGCGGCATGCGTCATCCGACAGCACCTGCATGTACCGGGCGAGGACCACGAGATCCGCGTCGAACTCCTCGACGAGTTCGAGCAGCCGGGCTTCGGCCTGCGGCTTGGTGGCCGGCGTGACCGGGACGTGGACGAACGGCAGCCCGGCGGCCTCGGCCATGGGGCGCAGCACCTCGTGATTGGAGACGACGGCGACGAGTTCGGCGCCGAGGTTGCCCGCTCGCCAGCGGAAGATGAGGTCGTTGAGGCAGTGACCCATCTTGGAGACCATCACGATCACCCGGGGCAGGTCGGTGCCGTTGAAGTTGAACGTCATGCCGAATTTCGCGGCGACGCTCCCGAATTCCGCCGTGAGCCGTTCGATGTCGACATCTTCGGCCGACACGAACGACGTGCGGAGGAAGAACGCGTCGCTCCGGGTGTCGTCGAACTGCTGATGCTCGGCGATATCGCAGTTCTGCTCGAAGAGAAAGGAGCTGACTGCGTGAACGATCCCGGGACGCTGAGCGCAGCTGAGCGTCAGGGTGAAGGTCTGGGTCATGTGGGTCTCCTCGATGCCGGACTGGTTACGGTGTCACTACTTGAGGTGTCAGTCCGAGCAAACTGATATATCAGAATGGGGCCATGCTATTTCAGGCTGGACGAGCGGGTCAAGGGGTGGAGACGGAGTCAGACGCTGCTGCGGAGCCCGGCGAGCACGGACTCCGATCGAGTCTGGGCGTACTGCGTCCCGGCGGCGTCGACCGTGTGATTGAGCAGCAACGCGGTGGTCACCGGTCCCACCCCTCCGGGGACCGGGGTCAGCGCGCCCGCCCGGCCGTCGACGGCCACGGCGTCGACGTCACCGAGCAGTTGGCCGTCCGCGGTCGCCGTGGTCCCGACATCGATGACGACGGCGCCGTCGGCGACGTGGTCGGCCGTGATCAGTCCGGGAATGCCGACCGCGACGACGAGGATGTCGGCGCCACGGGTGCCGGCGGCCAGGTCGGTGGTGTGCCGGTGGCAGACGGTCACCGTCGCGTTGCGCTGCACGAGCAGATGCGCGACGGGACTTCCGACGACAGTCGATCTGCCGACCACCGCGGCCGTCCTGCCGTGCGGGGAGATCCCGTGGTGATCGAGGAGGGCGATCACGGCCTGTGCGGTGGCGGGCGCGAACGCCGGCTGACGCGCGACGAGTCGGCCGAGGCTGACCGGGTTGGCGCCGTCGACGTCCTTGGCGGGGTTGATCGCCTCCCGGAGGGCGTCGAGGTCGGTTCCGTCCGGCAGGGGTGTCTGCAGGATGATGCCGTGGACGTCCGGGTCGTGGCCGAGTTCGACGAGCGTGCTGCGGATCTGCTCGGTCGACGCCGCGGCGCCGAGATCGACGATGTCGCACAGGATTCCGATGCGTTTCGCGGCCGACGCGATGGACCGCACGTACCAGGCGGTCGATTCGTCGTCGGTGGCCTGCACGACCGCCAGCTTGGGCCGGACCCCGATTTCGGCGAGTGCTGCGGCGGCGACGGACGCGTCGTTGCGGATGGAGGTGGCGAGTTCGGCGCCACCGAGGCTTCTGGTCATGAACTCAGCTGCTTTCGTACTCGTGTCGTGACTGCGTCGGCACGCTCGACGATCGCGTCGACGCCGGACAGGCACTCGGTGAGGGCCCGGCGGGTATCCGGATCGGTGATACCCGGCAGGTTCACCTCGATGTTGACCCGGGCGGTGGTGGCGGCTGCGCGGGCGGCCTCGGCGGCGGCCGCGACGTCGCTGACGACGGTGCGGTTCGCTACCGGCAGCAGGACGTCGGCGAGTGCGACGACGTCGCCCGCTGCGACCACCACCTCGGCGGGGACCGCGGCGGCGCCGGCGAGGGCGGTCGCGATCGCCGACGTGCGGGCGGCCGTTTCGTCGTCCGTGTCCTGGGGGAGCCGGTAGGCGTCGATGACGGCCGTGAATGCCGCCATGTCGTCGTCGGCGAACTGCAGTGCCTTTTCGCGGAACGCATCCGCGGACGCGCAGATGCGTTCGACGAGCATCCCGTGGTCGGCGTACCTCTTGCCGGTGGTGTAGCGGGCGACCATCGCGACCAGCGCGGCTGCCTGGCCGAGGTGGAGGGCGCCGGTCGYGCCGCCGCCGGGCGCGGGAGTTCGATCGGCGAGCGAGTCCAGGAACCCGGCGATCGTGTCGTCTCGGAGGGTCATGACCGGATCTTCTTCATCTCGGGGTCGACGAGCGGCTCCGCCACAACCGTTGCCGGGATGCGGCGTCCGAAGTACTCGATCTCCACCGGGGTGTCGACGGTCGCGTTCGCGGGAAGCCAGGCGTAGGCGATCGGCGCCCCCACCGTGTGACCGAACGCGGCGCTCGTGACGTACCCGGCGGGCTGTCCGTCGACGAACACCGGCTCGTGGCCGAGGACCACCGACGTGCGGTCGTCGATCATGAGGCACGCCAGGCGCCGCTCCACCGTCTCGTCGGAGACGCCGTCGAGCGCGTCACGCCCACGGAAGTCGCCCTTCTGCAGTCGGACCGCGAACCCGAGACCGGCCTCGTAGGGATTGTGCTCGGTGGTCATGTCGCTGCCCCACGAGCGGTAGCCCTTCTCCATCCGCAGGCTGTTGAACGCGGCGCGGCCGGCGGCGATGACGTCGTACTTCTGCCCTTCCGCCCACAGCAGATCCCACAGGCGCAAACCGTTGTCGGCGGACGTGTACAGTTCCCAGCCGAGTTCGCCGACGTACGACAGACGCATCGCCGTGACGGGAACACCGCCGATGCGGACCTGCTTCGCGCGGAAGTACTTGAAGTTCTCGTTCGTGAAGTCGTCGGAGCTCAACGCCTGCACCAGGTCCCGGGCGCGCGGGCCCCACAACCCGATCCCGCACGTGCCGCCGGTGATGTCCCGGATCTGCACACTGCCGTCGTCCGGAGACTGGCGGCGGAAGTAGTCGAGGTCGAGGTTGCCGTTGGCGCCGACCTGGAAGACGGTGTCGGACAGTCGCGTGACGGTGAGGTCGCTGCGGACGCCGCCGGACTCGTCGAGCGCGAGCGTGTAGGTGACGGACCCGACGGACTTGTCCATCTTGCCGGTCGTCAGCCGGTCGAGCAGGGCCAGCGCGCCGGGGCCGCTGATCTCGAGGCGCTTCAGCGGTGTCATGTCGTACATCGCCACCGAGGTTCGGGTCTTCCAGGCCTCGGCCGCGGCGATGGGGGAGTGGAACATCGCTGCCCACGGTTCGCGGGCCGGCGGCTGCCATTCGGCCGGAAGGTCCTGTACCAGATGGGCGTTGGACTCGAACCAGTGCGGGCGTTCCCAGCCGGAGCTTTCCAGGAACACTGCGCCGAGTTCCTTCTGGCGAGTGTGGAAGGGGCTGACCCGCAGGTCGCGGGGAGACTCCTTGGGCTGCAGTGGGTGCAGCACGTCGTAGATCTCGACGAAGTTCTGCTGCGACGTCTCGCTGACGTAGTCGGGTGCGAGCTGGATCTCCTCGAAGCGGTGCACGTCGCAGCCGTGCAGTTCGACCTCGGAGCGGCCGTCGACGAGCAGTTGCGCGACGGCCCGGCCTACACCGGCGGAGTGCGTCACCCACACCGCCTCGGCGATCCAGAACCCGGCGACGTCCGGGGACTCGCCGATGAGCGGTCCGCCGTCCGGGGTGAACGAGAAGACGCCGTTGAAACCGGCGTCCAGTTTCGCGGATTCGAGGCACGGCAGCAGCAACTTGCTCTGCTCCCACGACGGCGCGAAGTCTTCTTCCGTGAACGGCAGCATCGACGGCATGTCGGACGCGGACACGTCGTCGCTCGCGTCCAGGTCGCGCAGGTTCACCGGCATCGGGCGGTGCGCGTACGTGCCGATGCCGAGGCGGTCGACGTGCTCACGGAAGTACAGATCCTGGTCCTGGTGGCGCAGGATCGGGAAGCCCGCCTCGGCGAGTTCGGTGTTCCGTCCGACGAGTTCGGGAATCTGCTCGGTCTTCGCGTACTGGTGCGCCAGAGGGAGCAGCGGGACGTCCATACCCACCATCGCACCGATGTCGGGACCCCAGAAACCCGCGCAGGACACCACGATGTCGGCGGGGATCACCCCGTCCGCGGTGGCGACGCCGGTCACCTTGCCGCCGCTCTGTTCGATGCCGATCACCTTCGTCGAACCCTGGAACACGGCACCGCGGGCTTCGGCGCGCCGGGCCAGCGCGACGACGACTCGGGACGCCTTCGCGAGGCCGTCCGTCTCCACGTACAGCCCGCCGAGTACCCGCTTCTCGTCCAGCAGCGGGTGCAGTTTCGCGCACTCGGCCGGGTCGAGGACGGCGCCCTCGATGCCCCAGGACGTGGCCCAGCCCTGCTTGCGGTGCAGATCGGTGAGACGCTCGGGGGTGGTGGCCACCTCGAGCCCGCCGAGTTGGTTGAAGCACCATTCGCCGTCCACGTCGAGCCCGACGAACTTCTCGACCGTGTACCGGGCGAACTCGGTCATCGTCTTGGACGCATTCGTCTGGAACACCAGGCCCGGTGCGTGCGACGTGGAGCCTCCGGTGAGCGGCAACGGTCCCTGATCGAGAACCGTGATCCGATCCCAGCCGCGAGCGGTGAGCTCGTCGGCCAGATTCGCGCCGACGATGCCGGCTCCGATGATCACTACGCGCGGTGACCCCATGATGGTCCTCCTGGTTGGGTGGGTGCCTGTGTGTGGCGAAGTAGCGGGAGATTCGGTGTTCGGTGTGGGCTCGAACGGCGCCGGAAAGAACTGTGAATTGCGAAACGGATCGGACTGATCCGAACCGAAATCGACAACTGATATATCAACACATTAGGTCTGGACGAGTAAGGGGGTCAACCCCGAATTGCGGGTAATTCCAAGACGATTGGTCGATGAAATGGCCGCAATTCCGCGATCCGAAGTGGAAATGCGCACCGACCCCGACTGTGATGACGTGGAACCGGGTGTGGATGGAGGTAACCGTCGCACGGTGATGTCGCCTATCCTGAAGTCGAGATGACTGAATTGGACGATAACTCGAATGGAGATCGGAGCCGGCCGTCCGGCGCTGTGCAGTCAGTGGACCGCGCTCTGGCGGTACTCGAAATCCTGGCGAGGCTCGGTACCGCCGGTGTCACCGAAATCGCCGACGAGTTGGGTGTCCACAAGTCGACCGCATCGCGCCTCGTCGCCGTTCTGGATTCGCGAGGGTACGTCGCGCAATTGAAGAGCCGGGGAAAATTCCAACTCGGCAATTCCATCGTCCGGCTGGCCCGCACCGCGTCGCCGGACGGCGATCTGGTGCGGCAGAGTCAGGAATTGTGCGCCGAACTGGCGGAAACTGTCGGTGAGAGCGTCAATGTGTCGATACTCGACGGAAATCGATCGGTGAGCATCGTCAAAGCGGACGGTCCGTCCGGCGTCGGTACCAATACCTGGGTGGGTCAAAGCAGCCCGGCACATGCGACGGCGAGTGGAAAATTGTTGCTGACGGAATTGTCCGACAGCGAACTCGCGGAGCGCGTGGGAGAAACTCCGATTGCTCTCACGGAGAAAACTCTCACCGATGTGCCTGCGCTCGTGGAATCGCTGAAAACCATTCGCGGGCGGGGCTGGGCGGAGTCCGAGGAGGAACTCGAACTCGGGCTGAACGCGGTGTCCGTCCCGATCCGCGACTACACGTCGAAAATGATTGCTGCTCTGAGTGTGTCCGGCCCCGCCTACCGACTGCTGCCGGAACGGTTCGAGGACGTCGCCCGCGCCGCACTCGACACGTCCCAGCAGATCAGCAGCCGATTGGGCTATGCCGTCACGTAGCGCCGGCATCAGGCCCGCGACCTGGCGAGTTGCTTCTTGTACCGGGTGAACAGCCGGGGACTGTTCATCGCGAAGACGCCCACGGTGTCGCCGTCCCGGTCGTAGGTGGCCACGAACGTGCCGGTTCCGGGATCGCCGTCGACGAACCGGACCTCGTCGGTGCTGTATCTCGTCCCGGCGAACTGCAGCATCTTGCCGTACTGGTGGGACCAGAAGTACGGGATCGCGGCGGGTCCGGACGGTGTGGCCATGATCGTGTCGGCGACGGTGGCGGCCTGTGCGACGGCGTTGCTCCAGTGTTCGCTTCTGTGGTGCACCTGGTGGGCGTCGTCGAAAGTCCGTGCGCAGTCGCCGATCGCGTACACGCCGGGCACGTTCGTGCGGCACGACGAGTCGGTGAGGAAGCCGTCTTCGATCATCAGTTCCGAATCGCGTGCCCATTCGACGTTGGGGACGGCCCCGATTCCGACCACCACGGCGTCCGCGGGGAGGATGGTTCCGTCACTCAGCTGGACGGCTTCGACCGCGTCGTCACCGAGCAGTGCGGCGACGACTGCCCCGGTGAGGAGCCGGACGCCGTGTGCGGCATGCTGTCCTGCGCAGATCGCCCCGAGTTCGATGCCGAGCGGGCCCGCCAGGGGTGTCGGTGACGCCTCGACGACGGTGACGTTCAGGCTCATGCGGGCCGCGGTGGAGGCCACCTCGGCGCCGATGAACCCTGCTCCCACGATCACGAGGTTCTGCGCACGCGACAGCGAATCCCGCAGTGCGCGTGCGTCGTCGACCGACCTGAGTGTGTGCACGCCGGCGAGACCGGAGTGTCCGGGCAGGGTTCGGGCACGCGCGCCCGTCGCGACGACGACGGCATCGGCGTCGAAGTGGGACCCGTCGTCGAACGTGACACGGTGGAGCCCTTCGGGGGCATGGACCAGACCGGTGGCAGTTCTGTTCATGCGCCATTCGACGTCGAGGGTGTCGTCGTCGCTGTTCATCAACAGCAGATCCTCGTCGGTCAGGTCGCCGGTGAGGAATTCCTTGGACAGGGGCGGCCGGTCGTAGGGCAGGGACTGCTCGCTGCCGGCCACGACGAGGCGGCCGGTGTATCCCTTCTCGCGCAGTGCGCGCACCGCCGACAGTCCGGCGAGGGAAGCGCCCAGTACCACAATGGAATTCGGGACAGTGTTCATCGGGCGTCGCCCTTCTGGTCGAGATGAAGCAGCACGGTGCCGTCGACGATCGACACGTCGTGTGTGCGGACCGCGATCTTGGCCGGCGGGCCCGAGGGCACTCCGGTGCGGAGGTCGAAGCACGCTTCGTGGAGCGGGCACTCGACGGTGCAGCCTTCGACCCAGCCGTCGGCGAGGGAGGCGTCCTGATGGGTGCAGGTGTCGTCGATGGCATACAGACCGTCGGAGGTGTGGAAGACGGAGATGGGAGCCATGCCCGGCGGGGTCACCGTGACGACTTCGCCCACGGGCAGTGTCACGAGTTCGCAGACGGGGAACGCCGTGGCGCCGGGGTGGGTCACAACTGGGGAATCGTTATCGAGAATCACTCGATACCTCCGAAACGTCGGGGAGGAAGGACAAGTTGTGGAGCGGTTGTTGCGCTATGCGCGACGACTTGCAAGCTGTGCAACACAATGCTCTCCGGTGCTGCCCCACGGTGTCAAGCATTCGCGTGTAAAAACTGCGTTCCCGAAGTCGGTGGGCATAACCTCGGGGCATGAGTGAATCCGAGGCAACGGCGCCCGCGGCCCAGGGAACGGAAGGAAAGGCGAAGACAGTGCACGCCGTGGAACGTGCCATCGACGTGCTCGAGATAGTCGCGGCAGAAGGCCGTGTCGGCGCCTCGGAGATCGCCGTGCGTCTCGGCGTGCACAAATCGACCGTGTCACGCCTGATTGCGTCGCTGCAGCAACGCGGATTCGTGGAGGAAGCGGGTGTCCGCGGCAAGTATCAGCTCGGATTCGCGGTAGTGCGATTGGCCGAGGCCACGGTCGCGCAGAGCGGGCTCGTCGAGGTTGCGCAGCCGGAGTGCGACCGCCTGGCCGACGCCTTCGGGGAGACGGTCAACCTCGCGGTACTGGACGGTGCGGCGACCCTCAACGTGCTCGAGGCCCGCAGCGATCGCCACGTCGCGCTGCGTACCTGGGTGGGTCAGGTGACCCCGGCGCACGCGACCGCGACCGGCAAGGTCCTAGTCTCGGAATTGACGTCCGGCCAGATCCGGAGCCGGTTGGGGCCGCAGTTGAGCCCGCTCACTCCCAACACGATCACCGACTTCCGGGCGTTCGACGTCGAACTCGAGCACGTGCGGTCGCGCGGGTGGGCGTCCACGGCCGAGGAACTCGAAGCGGGGCTCAATTCCATCGCCGTGCCGGTGCGGAGCAAGGTCACCAACCGGATCGTCGCGTCGATCTGTGTGTCCGGGCCGGAGTACCGGCTTGCTCCTGAGCGGTTCGAGGCCGTGGCGCTCGAACTCGCCGACGCGGTCGCGCGGATCGAAGCGCAGCAATCCGTCGGCGCGGGTGACTGAACGCCCGGAAGTGCTTCTCCCTCAAGGCGGGACGAACGGATAGTCCCGTTTGTCCGGGTTCCGGCCGTCCGCGGTTAACGCGGTGTTTCGGTCGTGTCGCGTCCGCGAAAGAAGTGTCGAATGTGATGTTTGACACGTCCGCGGGCCACAGTCTAAGTTGTGTAAATCGCATAGCGTTGCTGATGACGCAACAATGCTGACGCCGCGATGACTCGGCGGGAACAGCTGCCCGCTGTTCGAACGGTCGCCGCGGATCGGGCACGCATGTCGTCACTCTCGGCAACGACGCCCCCTGCGATCTGCGCCCCCCTTACGCACACAGACATCAGGTCACAGCCCGACCGACACGCATCTTTCCCGGCAACGAAAGAAACGGTGACATCTATGTCCGCTCCGGACGTCCAAGCCCCCGCTCCCGCCTCCGCGCCCGCACCGGCACTGATCCCCACCCTCGGTGGCCGGTACTACACCGACGCCGACATCTTCACGGACGAACAGGAGAACCTGTTCGAGGCGATGTGGTTCTGCGCCGTCCGCGCCGCCGATCTCGCCGACCCCGGAGCCTTCCGGAAGATCACGGTGGGCCGGGAGAGCGTGCTCCTCGTCCGCGGCCGCGACGGGGAACTGCGCGCCTTCCTCAACATCTGCCGGCACCGCGGCGCCATGCTGTGCACCGAGGACGAAGGGCAGATCCGCAGAAACCTTCAGTGCCCCTACCACGCGTGGACGTACGGACTCGACGGCAAACTGGTGGCCGCCCCCAACATGGCCGCGCTGCGGGACGAGACCGGAGCCGACATCGACCGGGTGCGGTACGGACTGGTGCCGGTCGCGCTTCGCGAATGGCTCGGCTACGCGTGGGTGTGCCTGGCCGACGAACCGCCGTCGTTCGAGGACGAGGTCGTCGGCGCCGTCACCGAACGACTCGGTGATCCGGCCGCAATCGACCGGTACCAGATCGGAACCCTGGAACTCGGCCGCCGGATCGTCTACGACGTCGCAGCCAACTGGAAGCTGATCATCGAGAACTTCATGGAGTGTTACCACTGCGCGACCATCCACCCCGAGCTCACCGAGGTACTTCCCGAGTTCGCGGACGGCCTTGCCGCACAGTACTTCGTGGGGCACGGTGCCGCCTTCGGTGACGACGTCGAGGGATTCACCATCGACGGAACCGGCGGATTCGAGTCGTTGTCCGGCATCAGTCCCGACCAGGACCGCAAGTACTACGCCATCACGATCCGGCCGCAGGTCTTCGTCAACCTCGTGCCCGATCACGTCATCTTCCACCGCATGTACCCCGTGTCCGCGGATCGCACCATCGTCGAATGCGACTGGCTGTACTCCCCGGAGGTCACCGCGTCGGGTCGCGACGTCTCCCGTTCGGTGGAGCTGTTCCACCGGGTCAACCAGCAGGACTTCGACGCCTGTGAGCGGACCCAGCCCACGATGGCGTCGAAGGCGTACCGGAACGGGGGTGTGYTGGTGCCCGCGGA
Source organism: Rhodococcus sp. P3_B8 (assembly GCF_056402775.1). NCBI lineage: Bacteria > Bacillati > Actinomycetota > Actinomycetes > Mycobacteriales > Nocardiaceae > Rhodococcus > Rhodococcus sp. P3_B8. Next base: position 2,878 of record NZ_JBFUGT010000174.1, on the reverse strand, counting down.
ACACCACATCGGCGAATTCCACGACTGGCTACTCGAAAGGCTGAGCGGGGATCCCCGATGACCTACGCCGGCGAGCAACCGAGGGTGACCGACTCTCCCAGGGTGAACGGTGTCGATTCGCAACCCCGACACCAGGCGCAGGAGCAGCAGGCGGCGGCGCCGTCCGACGGCGAGGGGCGGCGGAGCGTCGACAAGGTGGTGTTCGGCACGGCCGCGGCGCTCGGTGTCGGACTCATCCTCTGGGGACTGCTGGCACCGGAGAACCTCTCGGTCGTGTCGACCGCGGCGCTGGACTGGCTGGTGGCCGACCTCGGTTGGCTGTTCATCGCCGCGTCGTCGGCGTTCGTCGTCTTCTCGCTCTTCCTGGCGTTCTCCCGGTACGGCCGGATTCCGCTCGGCCGCGACGGCGAGAAACCGGAGTTCCGCACGGTGAGCTGGATCGCGATGATGTTCAGCGCCGGCATGGGAATCGGATTGATGTTCTACGGCGTCGCCGAACCGCTCGCCCATCTGGTGAGCCCGCCGCCGGGAACGGACGGCTCCGTGGGGTCGGCGATGGCCACGACGATGTTCCACTGGGGTCTGCATCCGTGGGCGATCTACGCGGTCGTCGGGTTGTCGATTGCGTACGGCTCCTACCGGCGTGGCCGCAAGCAGCTCATCAGTGCCGCGTTCTTCCCTCTCCTCGGTCGCCGCTCGGAGGGCGCCGTGGGGAAGGTCATCGACATCCTCGCGATCATCGCGACGATGTTCGGCACCGCCGCGTCGCTCGGACTCGGCGCACTGCAGATCGGTTCCGGTCTCGAGATCATCGGCTGGATGGGCCACGTCGGCACGTTCGCGCTCGTTGCCCTCGTCGGGCTGCTGACGTTCGCGTTCGTCGGTTCGGCGGTCTCGGGAGTGGCGCGGGGCATCCACTGGCTGTCCAACATCAACATGGTGCTGGCGGTGATTCTCGCACTGTTCGTGTTCGTGCTCGGTCCGACCGTCCTCATCCTCAATCTGCTCCCCACCGCGATCGCGGACTACGCGGCGCAACTCGCCACCATGTCGGGACGGACGGCCGCGAGTTCCGGCGACGACACGGCGTCCTGGCTGTCGTCATGGACGATCTTCTACTGGGCGTGGTGGGTGTCGTGGACTCCGTTCGTCGGAATGTTCCTCGCCCGGATCAGCCGCGGCCGCACGATCCGGCAGTTCGTGATCGGCGTGATCGTCATTCCCACCTCGGTCAGCCTCGTATGGTTCGCGGTGTTCGGCGGCGCAGGCATCGGACAGCAGCAGGACGGAGTCGACCTGGCGGCGCGTTCGTCGACCGAAGGCCAGTTGTTCGGGATGCTCGACCATCTGCCGTTGACGGGGTTCGCCACCGTGCTGGTCATGGTGCTGGTCGCGATCTTCTTCGTATCCGGCGCGGACGCCGCGTCCCTGGTGATGGGCACCCTGTCGCAGCGGGGTGCACGAGAACCGAGCACGTGGGTCGTCATCTTCTGGGGAACCCTCACCGGGGGCACCGCGGCACTCATCCTCTGGACCGGCGGCTCGGACGCCCTGCAGGGTCTGCAGACGATGACGATCATCGCGGCCGCGCCGTTCCTCCTGGTGATGATCGGATTGTGCTTCTCGCTGTATCGGGACCTCTCCCGTGATCCGCTCATCGTCGGTTCATCGAAAAAGTATGCACACGAGAGGGTTTCGGACACAGTATGAAGATGACGGCACTATCCGCGGATCAGGGCGTCCAGAGGTTGTTCGGGAAGGTGAATTTCATCGCGGGGGAGTGGGTCGCGGCGACGTCGGGCCGCACCCGCGACTGCATCGACCCGGCGACCGGGAACGTGATCGCCACGGTCGACGAGGCGTCGCCCGAAGACGCCGGGCGAGCTGTGCACGCTGCCCGGGCGGCCTTCGACGCCGGGGACTGGCCTGAGACGGCGGTCGCCGCGCGGTCGTCGCTCCTGTCGCGTATCGCGGATCTGCTCGAGCGCGACAAGGAGGAATTGGCGCGTATCGAGACGCTGGACACCGGTAAGACGTTGGTGGAAAGCCGAATCGATATCGACGACGTCGTGTCGGTATTCCGGTACTACGCCCGGCTGGCCCTCGTCTCCAGCGACCGGGTGGTCGACGTGGGTGACCCCGCTGTCGTCTCCCGGGTCGTTCGCGAACCGATCGGGGTGTGCGTCCTCATCGCGCCGTGGAACTACCCGCTGCTCCAGATCTCCTGGAAGGTGGCACCCGCGCTGGCCGCCGGCTGCACGATGGTGCTCAAGCCCAGTGAAGTCACGCCACTGAGCACGATCGCGTTCGCCCGGCTGATCGAGGAGGCAGGTGTGCCCGCCGGTGTCGTCAACCTGGTGCAGGGGAGCGGCGCCGACCTCGGACCCGCGCTGACCGACACCGGTGACGTCGACTTCATCTCGTTCACCGGTGGACTCGCGACCGGCACCACCATCCTGGAGACGGCCGCGAAGCACGTCACGAAGGTCGCCGTGGAACTCGGCGGGAAGAACCCGCACATCGTGTTCGCGGACGCCGAGTGGGAGTCGTCGGTCGACCAGGTGCTCACCGGCGTCTTCCTGCATTCGGGGCAGGTGTGCTCGGCGGGGACGCGGCTGATCGTGGAGGAGTCGATCGCCGACGACTTCGTCGCCGCCCTCGTCTCGCGCGCCGAGGCCATCCGCGTCGGCCCGGGGCTCGATCCCGGCACCGAGACCGGACCGCTCGTGTCGACCGCACAGCGCGACAAGATCGAAGCCTATGTGGCACTGGGTATCTCCGAAGGGGCGGTGCTCCGGACGGGTGGCTCCCGGCCCGCCGATCCCGCGCTCGACGGCGGTAGCTACTACCTGCCCACCATCTTCGACCACTGCGACCG
>NZ_JBFUGT010000173.1:0-13358 GCF_056402775.1 Rhodococcus sp. P3_B8 | reverse complement strand
CAACCGGACCACGCGTTGCGCTGTGTAGAAAGCGTGAACTCAATCCTTCAAGATTCTTAACTGGACGCCTGGTCACCAGCGCGCGCACTCTGACGTCATCGGCTGAGTGGTCGTGGAGGCGAAGATTTTCTGAGGACGATTGGGGTAACTCGAGGTGACCACGACAACGGAATGCGGGTTCGGGCGCACCCCCGAGCACCGAGAGTCTGACTACCGTGAGAACACTGCGACGCCACATCGGGTCGATGTGGCGACCGTGCGCGGCGGTGAGCCCCTGTTACGTGTGACGTGGTCTGATCCGGTCACCGGTGCTCGTGGTTACCTCGTCGTGCACACGTTGGTGTCCGACCTGGCAACCGGGGGCACCCGAATGCGGGCAGGCTGCACGATGTCGGAGGTGGAGGATCTGGCCCGAGGCATGGCTGCCAAGACCGCGGTTTTCGACCTTCCGGTCGGCGGCGCGAAGGGTGGCATCGACTTCCACCCGAAGGACCCCCGCGCCGTCGGTGTTCTGGAGCGGTTCTGTCAGGCGATGCGCCCGTGGCTGGCCGCGCACTGGGTGACCGCGGAGGATCTGGGGGTGCCGCAGCATCTGCTCGACGACGTCTTCGCGCGGCTCGGCCTACAACAGTCCTACCATGCGGCGATCAGCCGTGCGGAAGATCCGCAGAGGACTCTGCGCCGGGTACGAGCCGCGTTGAACGCCCCGGTGCCCAGCGGTTTTCTGCTGGGCGATGTGATCGGCGGTTACGGAGTCGCGCAGGCCTGCATCGGCACGGTGAACGCATATGGCTGGGTTCCGGCCGACACGACGGTGGCAATCCAGGGCATCGGCACCATGGGGGGCGGCGCGGCCTGGTATCTGTACGAGGCCGGTATGCGCGTGACTGCTGTCGCCGACGCCTTCGGCACGCTGTACTGCCCCGACGGCCTGGACGTTCCCGCGCTGCTCGACCTGCGGGACTGCTACGGCGAGATCGACCGCTCCCGCGTCCCCTCGCATGTTCAGCGGTTGCCGAGCACGGCTGTGATCGCCACTGCGGCAGACATCCTCGTCCCGGCCGCGATCTCGTATGCGATCACGGCGGATAACGTCGACCAGGTCGCAGCGAAAGTCGTGATCGAAGCGGCGAATGCCGCGACGACCCCGCGGGCCGAGGCGGTGCTCACCGGCCGGGGCATTCCGGTGGTCCCAGATTTCGTTGCCAATGCCGGAGCAGTCGCCTGGGCCTGGTGGGTACTACTGAGTCAGGTCGGCACCGACCCGGAGGACTCGTTCCTGCGGCTGCGTACCGAGATGCTAGCCAAGGTCGCGTTGCTGCTCGGGCAATGGAAACTGGACGGCGTGGCGCCACGGCAGACCGCGTGGGATCTCGTCGGGGCCAACCGCCGCGCGCCGGCTCCCACCGACCCTCTGGCAGTGCCGGCGCTCACCATCCCGTGAAGGTCGGCGATCGGCGAGAGAACACCGGGCCGGCGGCTACGGGACCGTCACGTGCTCGTCTGTGTGGCCTTGCGGTGAGCCAACAGTGCTCGCGCGTCGGGGTGGCAGCGGCCCGAGTGAGCGCGGTGCGGTGCGGTGCATTGCGGCATTGAGCTGACTGTTCCCGTTGTGCGAGAGTCGATATCGGGCGCGGCACGACGGTGCGTAGAGGCGTCGAGCCGCGGGCAGTGAGATTCAAGTCCATGGGGAAGATCACCCTCAACTGTGGTTCCGGGTGGTGGCGCATCGACTGAGGTCGACATTTCCGTGAGGTGGAACGGGACAGGCTCCGCTTCTGGTCGCACGCCTACGGCGTGCTCGAGGGGGCTGTCGTCACCCCCTACGATTCTTCGGTGACCGATTACGACGATCTCGACATGTTCGGTGGCCTCGATGCCTCCACCCTGCCATCCCGCCAGCAGCGGATTCTGGCAGCGATCCGGGACTGGGTGGCTGCACACGGATGCACGCCGAGCACCCGACAGATCGGGGACGCGGTGGGCCTGCGCTCCGCGTCGTCGGTGTCCCAGCATCTGAAGAGCCTCGAGGAAAAGGGCTTTCTCCGAAGGGGCACGGCCATGGCTCGGCAATTGGACGTGCGCCCGTTCCTCTCCGAGGGGAAGCAGGGTCGCTCGTCCGAAAACAATGTGACGGTACCGGTGGTCGGCGACATCGCGGCCGGCGCACCGATCCTCGCGGAGGAGCACGCCGATGAGATGCTGACGCTCCCTCGCGAACTCGTCGGCTCCGGCACCGTGTTCGGGCTGCGGGTGCGCGGTGAGTCGATGATCGACGCCGCGATCTGCGATGGCGACGTCGTTGTGGTGCGCCGCCAGGACGAAGCCCATTCCGGCGAGATCGTCGCTGCGATGATTGATGGCGAGGCCACGGTGAAGGTGCTCCGGCGCCGCGATGGCCACGTCTTTCTCGAGCCCCGTAATCCCGCGTATGCCGTGATCGACGGTGACGACGCAGTTGTCCTGGGCAAGGTGGTATCGGTGATGCGGCGGATCTAAGGGGCCGGACTCGGCTGCCGCCGACACCCTCCCCACGAATATTCTCGTGTGGGATCCACAGGCGGAAGATCGACATCACCGGTGGCTCGCCACCGCCGCTGTCCCGACAACCCGATGAGGAAAGCATGAACTACTTCGTTCCGCGAGGCGGCCTGCCGCCGCAAACCGACCTGACCACCGACCGCGCGGTCTTCACGGAGTCCTACGCGGTCCTGCCGCGTCGCACGATGAGCGATATCACCGCCAGTCTGCTGCCGCACTGGAACGGGACCAGGGCGTGGGTGCTGGCGCGGCCTTTGTCCGGATTCGCGGAGACCTTCTCGCAGTACATCGTCGAGGTCTCGCCTGGTGGCGGTAGTGACCGTCCCGATGCCGATCCGGGCGCCGAGGCGGTCGTGTTCGTTGTCGACGGTGCGCTCACTCTCACACTCGACGGGGTCGAGCATGTGCTGGATGCGGGCGGCTACGCCTTCCTCGCTCCCGGCGCCCGGTGGACCCTGCACAACCACGGTCCGGCCACCGCGACGTTCCACTGGATCCGCAAGACCTATCAGCAGGTCGACGGCATCGAGATACCCGAGTCCTTCGTGACCCGGGAGCAGGATATCGAGGGTGCCGAGATGCCCGACACGAATGGCGCATGGAAGACCCAGCGGTTCGTCGATCCGACCGACATCCGCCACGACATGCATGTCAACATCGTGTCCTTCGAACCGGGAGGTGCGATTCCGTTCCCCGAGACGCATGTCATGGAACACGGCCTGTACATCCTCGAGGGCAAGGCGGTGTATCTGCTCAACAAGGATTGGGTCGAGGTGCAAGCGGGCGACTTCCTATGGTTGCGGGCCTTCTGCCCTCAGGCGTGCTACGCGGGCGGGCCGAGTCGCTTCCGCTATCTGCTCTACAAAGACACCAACCGGCACGCCGGCCTCCAACTCGGACTCTCTTGAATCTGGTCATGATCCTGTGTGCCGCTGCCGTTGTCGCAAGGGTGGCGGCTCACGGATCGCCTGTGCGCGGGAGTCAATGTGGTCTGCTGGGAGCGTCGTGTTCGGTGCCGAGCTGATCCTGGCTGGCGGCCCAGGAGGCGAGGAGTTTGAGGGCGTCGGCGGTGGGTGTGCCGGCGGCTGCGGTGTAGATGTTGAGGTGTAGGCCGGGTTCGGAGGGCAGTTCGAGTGCTTCGAAGTCGAGGTCGAGTTGGCCGACGGCGGGGTGGCGCAGGCGTTTTCGGCCGCTGCGGTGGAATCGGACGTCCTGTGACGCCCAGCGTTGGCGGAAGAGTTCGCTTTGGGTGGACAGTTCCCCGACCAGCGCGATGAGCGCCTTGTCGTGGGGGTTGCGGCCTGCTTCGAGTCGGAGCATGGCGGCGGCGTCCCTGGCGATGGTGTCGTAGTCGACGAAGAATTCTTCGGCTGTCCGGGGGTGGAGGTAGACGAATCGGGTGGTGTTGGCGGGGCGGCGGGGGTCGGCGAGCACAGGGGAGTAGAGGGCGCGCGCGAGGTCGTTCATCGCGATGATGTCGTGGCGGCCGTTGCGGACCCAGGCCGGTGCGTCCGTGATGGCATCGAGTACTTGCTGGATTGCCGGGCGGACGGTCACCGGCGGAGTGCGGGGGCGGCGGGTGGTGCTTGCCTGTGCTTGCCGGGCGAGGGCGAAGAGGTGGTCGCGTTCGGCGTCGTCGAGTTGCAGGGCGACGACGAGGGCGTCGAGGACGCTGTCGGAGGCGCCGGCGAGGTTGCCGCGTTCCATGCGGACGTAGTAGTCGACCGAGACACCGGCGAGCATGGCGACCTCTTCGCGGCGCAGGCCTTTGACACGGCGGTTGCCGCCGTACACGGGTAGTCCGCTCTGCTCCGGGGTGATGCGTGCGCGCCGTGTGCTGAGGAACTCGCGGATTTCGGTGCGCAGGTCGGTCGAACTCATGAGTCCACGGTAGGCAGTGGCCGCCGGTTGTGGGAGGTACTGGCAGTACCCGGAACGTCCGTGACTCCCCGGGCGGCCTGAATGGAGGTCAACTGGGTGGCATGAAAGCGACGTACATGTTCGGCGCGGGCGATGTCCGCGTCATCGATGTTCCTGATCACACCATCCAGTCGTCCACCGACGCCCTGGTACGGATCGTGCGGGCCTGCGTGTGTGGCAGCGACCTGCATCCCTATCACTCCATGGAGGTCGATCCTGCGGGCAGATCGATGGGCCACGAGTTCATCGGTGTCGTCGAAGCGATCGGTACGGATGTGAGGACGTTGCGGGTCGGCGACTTCGTCATCGCACCGTTCGCGGTCTCGTGTGGCACGTGCGTGTTCTGCGCTGCGGGTCTGCAGACGTCGTGCGTGCGTGGCGGGTTCTGGAATGACGCCTCGCTGGGTACGGCGGGTGGTCAGGCCGAGGCGGTCCGGGTGCCGCTGGCCGACGGCACGCTGGTGAAGGTGCCGGTGGGCGAGGACGCCGACGATGCGCTGCTCAACTCCGTGCTGACGTTGTCGGATGTGTACGGCACCGGCTGGCATGCCGCGGTCCGCGGCGGCGTCGGCGCGGGCAGTGTCGTGACCGTGATCGGTGACGGTGCGGTGGGATTGTTGGCCGTGCTGTCGGCTCGCCTGCTCGGTGCCGAGCAGATCGTGTTGATGGGGCGGCACCAGGGGCGGACCGATCTCGGTCGCGAGTTCGGTGCGACCGATGTGGTTGCCGCGCGTGGCGAGGAGGGGATCGCGAAGGTTCGTGAGCTGACCGGCGGACTGGGCAGCGCGGTCGTCCTCGAGGCGGTCGGTTACCGGCCGGCCTACGACCAGGCGGTGGGCGTCGTCCGCGCGGGTGGAGTGATCAGTCGGGTGGGGGTGCCCCAGTACGAGGACGCGCCCGTCGGGTTCGGGAGCCTGTTCGGGCCGAACGTCACGCTGACCGGTGGTCCGGCGCCGGTGCGCGCCTACATCGAGCAGCTGCTTCCGGCAGTCCTGGACGGCACTGTCCAGCCGGGGAAGGTGTTCGACCGCACCGTCGGTCTCGGCCAGACGCCGGAGGGCTACGCCGCGATGGATGCCCGCGATGCGCTCAAGGTCGCGGTCCGGCCGTGACCACCGCTGTTTCCGGTCGGGCCACGGCCACCCCGGCCGCGATTCTGGGGATCATCCTGGCAAGCTATTTCATGGTGTTGCTGGACAACTCGGTGATCTTCACCGGATTGCCGAGCATCCGATCCGGGCTCGACCTGTCACCGGCGGCGCTGTCGTGGGTTCAGGACGCTTACACCCTCGTCTTCGGTGGTCTGCTCCTGTTGGCTGCCCGCGCGGGGGACATCGTGGGGCGGCGCCGACTGTTCAGGATCGGTCTCGCGATCTTCGGTACCGCATCCTTGCTCGTCGGAATCGCGCCCGCGGGATGGTGGATGATCGCCGCCCGCGCCGTGCAGGGAATCGGTGCGGCGATCGTCACACCGACCTCGTTGGCGTTGATCACGACCTATTCCGACGGCGAGGCCCGCAACAAGGCCATTGCCTGGTACGCCGCAACAGCCGGTATCGGCGCCAGCCTCGGCCTTCTGGTCGGAGGTGCGCTCACCGAGTGGATATCCTGGCGAGCGGCCTTCCTGGTCAATGTCCCGATCGCGGTCGCCTTGATCGTCTGGTCCGGCGCAGTGCTCGTCGAAACACCACGGCGAACCGGACGGTTCGACGTGATCGGTGCTCTCGGTGCGACACTCGGCATGGGCGCCGTGATCTTCGGAATCATCGAATCCGCCGAGGCAGGTTGGGGATCGGTACGGGTACAGGCCGCTCTGGCACTCGGGGCTCTCCTGCTGGTCGGGCTGGTCGTTCACGAGGGTCGGGTGCAGCAACCGATCCTGCCGCTGCGGTTGTTCCGCAGTCGCGAACGCGCCGGCGCCTATTCGGCTCGGCTGCTGTACCTCGGGGCGATGATCGGATTCTTCTACTTCACCACCCAACTCCTCCAGGACGGGTTCGGCTTCTCCCCACTGCAAGCCGGACTCGGCTTCCTCCCGATGACCCTCGTCAACTTCGTCGTCGCACTCATGGTGCCCCGCCTGAGCGCCCGGCTGTCGAACGGGACTCTGCTCGCGACCGGGACGGCGCTGACCCTGGCCGGCATGGCATGGCTGAGCCGCATCGGCCCACTCGATACGTATCTCATGGACGTTGCACTACCGATGGTCCTGGTGGGCGCCGGGCAAGGCCTGGCGTTCGGGCCGCTGACCAACGCAGGAATCGCCGGTGTCGATTCGGCGGACGCCGGCGCGGCATCCGGACTGGTCAACACGGCGCACCAACTCGGTATGGCACTCGGTTTGGGCATTCTCGTCGCACTCGCGGCCGACGCAGGCGCCAACGTCGACGGACCAGCAGCGGTGACCGAGCACGTCGGCGCCGCGCTCACCGGCGGCACCGTACTGCTCGCCCTCGCGCTGGTCGTCGTCCTCACGGTGATCGTGCCCGCTGCACGACACCGGCCCGTCGCATGACATCCGCTGGTCGAACCAGGTACTGCCGGTACCTGGTTCGACAGGCACTCCCAGCGCGCGCTGACCGAACCTAAGGTTGCAACATGACCATCCCCCAATTGACCTTGAAMAACGAAATCACGATGCCGGCACTGGGTTTCGGTGTGTACCAGACGCCGCCCGATGACACCGTTGCAGCGGTCGAGGCCGCATTGGAGACCGGATACCGGCACATCGACACCGCCGCTGCTTATCAGAACGAACGCGAGGTCGGCGAAGCCATACGCCGTTCGGGTATCGATCGCTCGGACATCTTCATCGAGACCAAGGTCTGGATCACCGACTACGGCTACGACGCGACGCTGCACGCCTTCGACAAGAGCGCCCGCAAACTCGGAATCGATCAGATCGACCTGCTGATACTGCACCAGGCTCTCCCTGGCGAGTTCACCCTCACCGTCGAGGCCTACAAGGCGCTCGAGACGCTGCTCGCGGACGGCCGCGTCCGCGCCATCGGTGTCAGCAACTTCATGTCCGACCACCTCACGCGACTGCGGGACGAGACATCGGTGGTGCCGGCGGTCAACCAAATCGAGGTACACCCGTACTTCCGCCAATCCGACGTGCTCACGGCCAACGCCGAACACGGGATCGTGTCCCAGGCATGGTCCCCGATCGGTGGCATCACTTTCTACCGCGACGGCTCGCACGGCTCCACGCTCGACGATCCCACCCTCCAGTCGATCGCAGCGGCACACGGCAAGACGCCGGCCCAGACGATGCTGAGATGGCACCTGCAGCAGGGCCGCCAGGTGATCCCGAAATCGGTCACCCCGTCCCGGATCACCGAAAACTTCAACGTCTTCGACTTCGATCTCACCGCCGATCAACTCGCCGCGATCGACGTTCTCGACACCGGTGTGCGCGGCGGCCCGGAACCGGACGACATCACCCGCGAGACATTCGGCCTCGAAATCCCCGAACCCTGAGGAGTACAGCAATGCAGATTGATCCCCACACTCCGACGACGAAGAACCCGCCCGAGCAATTCACCGGTGACGTCTGGCTCGACCGCATCGCCTTTCCCCGAGAACCCGGTCAGCGAATGGTAGTGGCGAAAGTGCGTTTCGCACCCGGCGCCCGCACTGCGTGGCACTCGCACGCCCACGGTCAGACCCTGCACATCACCCAAGGAACTGCCTGGGTACAGTCCCGTGGCGGCCAGAAGGTCGAAGCACACGCCGGTCAAACCCTCTACTGCCCACCGAACGAACATCATTGGCACGGAGCAAGCGCCGACTCGTTCATGGAACACCTCGCCATGCTCGACAACGCCGCCGACCCGGCCACCACCACGACCTGGCTCGAACACGTCACCGACGAGGAATACCTGACGGGGTAGTGACCCCTCGCCACCCGCAGAACCTTACCGAGGCCACAGATTATCCATGATCTGTGCGACGTCCTGGACGCTCATCGGCGCCGCGTCGAGGTTGTCCGCGCCGGGCCGCAATCCCGCGATCATGACCGCGAGGATTCTGCGCCAGCCGGTGTCGGTGCCTCCGCGGCGTCGTCGCGACGCCGCGGAGGGACCAGAAGATCAGGTCCAGGTCGGCGTCGGTGGCGTCATCGCGGATACGGCCGTGCTGCTTGGCTTGCGTCAGCAACTCGAACAGGATCCGTCGATACTCGTTCCTCAGAACTGTGGTCTGATCGTCGTTCCACATGCGAGACAAACATCCGCGGTTCGACGCCAGGATGGCACCGCTGCCGTAGAGCACCTGCTCCAGCCCCTCGCCCTCCGGTGTGGAAAGGGCCTCTTCGGCCAGGGCCGTGCCGGCTCTCCGTAATCAGTGAGCAAGATGTTCGCCGGTTTGATGTCGCGATGGAGAATGTCGAGTCGGTGTGCTGTCTCCACCGCGCCGGCCACCTTCACACCAAGCCGCAACGCCTCAGGCAACGGCAGCGGACCGTGGTCGCGGATCCGGACGTCGAGAGAATCCTGCTGATGGTATGGCATCACGATGTAGGAAAGGCCGCTGTTGGTGGCACCGACCTGCGGGACGGTGACGATGTTCGGGTGCCCGGTCAGACGGCCCATCGCCCGTTGTTCCCGGAAGAATCGCTCCCGATTCTCCTCGTCGAGCTCGACGAGGAGAACCTTCACCGCCACCGTGCGATCTAATGGGGTCTGGATGCAGCGCTAGACAACACCAAAACCGCCGCGCCCAATTTCCCGGGCGTCATCGAACCCGGTCGCCCTCAGCTCGGCGACCGGGGGAGTCGACTACGACTCTGTGTCGAGCGGATCACCTGTGCCCATCACATGGTCTATTCACGACGCCGCTGTCGTTCCTGTGCACTGGTCCCGACGGCACGACCAGTAAGGGAGGATCGACCTTTCGCTCACTTCTCGATGACGTCTTCTCAAGGATATCGCTGCTGTCGGTTGTGACCGATTAGGGCACCTGCCAACCGCCGACCTTGCATGCTGAGACTCCGACGCATCTGGCGTTGCATGGAGATTTCGACGGCTGGCGTGCCCGACGCCCGCGAGCTTGCGACCAAGCCCGAGTTCGGCGATGACGATGTCACACTGCCACGGGACTGAGTGCACGACCCATACACCCTGCTTCAGTCCACAGGCCCACCCCATGCCTACATCGCACAAAGGGGCCCCTACCGACTGAACTCGACGGCACCTATCTCAGTTGCCACCTCAGAACGCGACTGACGGTGGACGATCGTGGGTCGAGCGGAGCCTTTGTGGCGAGGCGTCCGGCGGGGAGGCGCGCGGGTTTAGCCGCGGTTGAAGATCTCACGCAGCCGGACGGCCCACTCCGCGATCACTTTGGGAGGGGTGTCCTTCTCGGACAGGACTCGCATCTGTGTGGTGTCGATCGTGCCGTCGAGTCCCTCGATCGGACTGCCGGCGTCGCCACTTCCGTTGAATACCCCCTGGCCTGCAGGTGAGAGAAGGTAGTCCATTACGATCTGGGCATCGTCCTGGCGTGGAGACTTTTTGAGGATGCCGGCAATGAACGGAGATGCCCAGCCGTCCTTGATGAGCACAGAGTCGATCGGCGCYCCTCTGCTCTCGAGGTCGTGCACGACGGCAGGGCTGGCGGTGTAGGCGACGCCGATCTCGCCGGAGGCCACAGCCTGCGCCATCGGGATGAGCGAGGGGTAGAACTTCGGATTCTGCTCCGCCAACTCAGGCAGATAATTGGGACCGTTCTTGTCCTGGAGGTACTGCAGATAGGAAGCGAGCACAGCGCTCATCGTGTCTCGCACGCCCAGCCGATTCTTGACCTCTGGCGCGAGCAGATCGTCCCAGGTTTCGAAGCCGTCAGGAAAGGCGTCGGTGTTCCACAAGATCATGCTGAACGGTGAGTAGGACACGATCGGCGCGTGGCCGTCGACTCCCCAGTCCGGGTAGGTCTTGGCGGCATCAGCGGTCACAGGGGCCAGGTTGTCCTTGTTACGCAGGAACCATGAATCGCCGGACATGATGAAGATGTCGGCGCCGTCCGCACCGGTTGCGATCTCTGCGTCGACCTTGGGGACCAAGTCCGATGCACCCCTGGTGATTTCGAGGGTGATATCGGGGTGGGAGGCGTTGAAGGCGTCTTCGAGCCTTTTGTTCTGCGAGGGTGCCGCCACGCTGTAGACGTGGACCGTTCGCCCGCCGTCGCCGAAGAACCCGGCTGCCGGGACGCAGGCAGCGAGCAAGGTGGTCGCGAGCGCGGCCGCCAACACGGCGACGCACTTGGTCAGATGTCTCATGTTCTGGTCCTTCTGCCTATCAGAGCTTCTCGAGAGCACGGCTACCTCCGAACAGCAGGGCCAAGAAGACGCCGATTGCGGTGATTGCGGTCATCGCAATCGCGATGACCGCGACTTGCGGGTAGCCCCCTGCGTCGTATTGTTCGAACAGGGCCACGGACATCACGTTGACTTCGGCGGAACGGATGAGCAGCGAGACGCCGAACTCGTGGATCAAGAGGACGAACATGATGGCCGCCGACGAGGCCATTCCGGCGCGCCCGAGCGGCAAGATGACGCGGATGAACGTTCGGAGGGGACCGGCACCGCTGACCCTCGAAGACTCGACGGTCGTGCGGCCGAGCGCTACGAGCGTGGCGAGCTGGTAGCGCACTGCATACGGCACCATGATCGTGACGTAGGCGAGGATGAGTCCTGTTTTGGTGGCGTAGAGCCCGATCGACGGATTGGAGTAAGCGAAGAGGAAGCCGAAGCCGAGCAGTGCTCCGGGCATTGTGAGTGGGATGTTGGCGAGGACGTCGAGGATCACTGACAGTGGGCGCCAGAGACGGTCTCGGTTATAGATCCCGAGGGCGATCAAGGTGCCGAGTGGGAGGACGATTGCGACGGCGGTGACGGAGGCGAACGTGCTGTTGAAGATGGACTCGACGAACACCCTGTCCTGGAACACCGAGGAGAAGTTTTGAGTCGTCAGCGCATCGAAGGAAACCGACCCGCTCCAGAACGGCGAGAGCGCCACGAATGCAAGTGCCACCAGCGGCGCCAGCGCTGACAAGACTGTGAAGAGCAGCACCACCAACGTGGCGCCGATGTTTCCCCATCGGCTGGTGCTCGCTGGCGATGCTGCGCTCACGGTTCCGACGAACCGGTCCTGTTTGCCGATCAGGCCCCGTTGCACCATCACCATGACGAGGGCGAGGACCATGAGGGGTGTGCCGAGCGCGGCGACGACCGAGTAGTCGATCGGGTACTGCGCGGATAGCTCGAACATGCGCACCGTGATCACGTCGAGCCCCTCACGACGGCCCAGGATGAGGGGGCCGGTGAACTGACCGAGTGCGAGGAGGAAGCACACGACGCCGGCGTAGACGAACACCGGTCGCAGCAGGGGAAGCGTCACGGTCAGGAGGATGCGCAGTGGCCCGGCGCCGTTGACACGGGCCGCCAGGGCGTAGTCACCACCCAAGTTGCGCAAGCCGGCGTACACGAACAGGTATACGAACGCTGCTAGGTGAATGCCGGTGTAGACGATGATCCAGAACTCGCTGTAGACGTTGATCGGGCCGGCGTCGCCGTCGAAAAAGGGTGTGGCGCGCAGCAGGGTGTTCACGTACCCGTTCTCCGGGGAGAAGAGAAACACGAATCCGACGACATGAGCGACGCCAGGAATGATCATCGGCAGAACTGGCATGAACGCCAGGTACTTTCGTGTTCGCGGCGATGTTGCGTGCATGCACAGCGCCAGGCCAGTGCCCACGATCAACGCGACGATCAAGGATCCGACGCCGAGGACGAGCGTCGTGGCGAACATCTTGCCGACTCCGTCGAGCTCGAGTACGCCGCGCAGGCCGGCCGCGCCGTCGGCGAAGGCCTTTTGTTGCAGCGGGACGACTGGCAGCAGGACCAAACCGCCGACCAGCACAGTGAGGACAAGCCACGGTAGTTGACGTTTGAATCGACGCGCGAACGCGATCGGGGACGCCCCTCTTCCCGGTGCCGGCGTCTGGTCGATGACGACGTCGTCTGTTGTGGCATCGCGGGTGGCAACGTCAGTGGTCATGACGACACTCCGGCGACCTGGTGGGTGCGATCCGTCCGGTCGGCCCAGTCGGGAACGAGCCGGCCATGGTCCTGGCTGTAGCAGCGGGCTTTGTCGATCGGAAATCCGACCTCTACCGACTGGCCCGGTCGTAGGTCCATCGCCCCTGTCGGGATCCGGGCGAACAGTCGGAGGTCACCGATCTCGACGACGCACTCGCTRGTTTCGATGCCCGGCAATAGTTCGACGATGCGGCCGTCGGCGAGCCAGGCAGTCGCGGTGGCCGTAGTGGCATGCGACGCGGGAGATGAGATGTCGTCTGCTGTGGGCCGCACCAACAGGTGCTCGTCGCGGAGTCTGAGAGCAAAGGATCCGCGGAGATCGTCGCGGGCTAGACCAGGAAGTCGTTGTCCGGCGAGGGCAACGCCGCCATCCTCCGCTCGAAGCTCGAGTCGATTCCTGGCGCCGAGGAAGTCGGCGACGTACTCGGTCGCGGGAGCGCGATACACCTCGATCGGATCGCCGACCTGCTCGATTCGGCCCGCGTTCATGACGGCGACCCGGGTGCCCAGCGCGATGGCTTCCTCCTGGTCGTGCGTGACGTGGACGGCTGTGAAGCCCAATTCGCGGTGAAGAAGCCGGAGTTGCGCACGCAGTTCGACGCGCAGGAGAGCGTCGAGATTGCTGAGAGGCTCGTCGAGAAGCAGCAGCGTGGGTCGCGGAGCCAGAGCACGCGCAAGCGAGACGCGCTGCTGCTGGCCGCCACTGAGCTCTGGTGGGTACCGGTCTGCGAGGTGGCCGCATTGCACGATGTCAAGGACTTCCTCGACACGCCCACCCTTGAGTGCTGCGCTATGG
>NZ_JBFUGT010000172.1:0-13408 GCF_056402775.1 Rhodococcus sp. P3_B8 | reverse complement strand
GGCGGTGAGTGCGGCGGCCCGTGTCACGGCGGCCGCGAGGACGCCGTCGCCGTCCGCGATCTCGTCGACGATGCCCGCGGCGAGCGCGTCGGAGCCGCCGAAGCGGCGGCCCGTCGTCATCGCCTCGACCGCGGTCTGCTTGGGCAGACGGGTGTTCAGGAGCGCCGACATCCCCACGGTGAACGGCATGTTCAGCGACACCTCGGGGAGACAGTAGAACCCGCGGTCGGCGCGCATCACCCGGAAGTCGTGCGACGTGGCGAGCATCGCGCCGGCACCGAAACTGTGCCCCTGAACGGCGGCGACGGTGGCCATCGGGAACGCGAGGAGGCGGCTGTAGATCGTGTGTACGCGGTCGAGATATTCGGGGAGCTTGTCCGTGTTCGCGAAGATCCACGTGGTGTCCAGGCCGTTCGTGAAGAACTTGCCCGTCGCGGTCGTGACCAGTGCGGCGGGACCCTCGTGGGCTTCCACCTCGTCCAGCGCGGCATGGGTGGCGTCGATCCAGTCCGGATGGAAGCGGTTCTCGTTGTCCGTCTCGCCCTCGTTGCCGAGGTACAGGATGAATACGTCGCCGTCGCGATCGAGATAGGGCATGAGTGGAAGACTATCGCCTCATGGGAACGCCAGACGCCGCGGCCGCCGCGCTCGCCGCGCACACGAACTGCGCCGAACACTCGATCGCCGTCGTCCTCGGATCGGGGTGGAATGCCGCCGCCGACCGGTTCGGCGAATCACTCTGCACCGTCCCGATGGCCGATCTACCGGGATTCACACCGCCGGCCGCCGCGGGTCACGCCGGGACGATCCGTTCCGTGGACGTGGGCGGCACACGGGTCCTCGTCCTCCTCGGCCGCACCCACGCCTACGAGGGCCATCCCCTGTCGTCCGTCGTCCACCCGGTACGCACGGCCATCGCCGCGGGAGCGACGACCGTCATCTTGACGAACGCCGCCGGGGGAATCCGCGAGGACTTCACCGTCGGCCAGCCCGTGCTGATCAGCGATCACCTGAACCTCACGGCCCGGTCACCTCTCGTGGGCGCGGAGTTCGTGGACCTCGTCGACGCGTACGACCCCGAACTGCGGGCCCTCGCCCGCGACATCGACGGGTCGCTGACCGAAGGCGTCTACGCCGGTCTGCCGGGTCCGCACTACGAGACCCCCGCCGAGATCCGCATGCTGCGGACGATCGGTGCGGACCTCGTCGGCATGTCCACCGTCCACGAAACGATCGCGGCGCGGGCGCTGGGCGCCCGCGTCCTCGGGATCTCGATGGTGACGAATCTCGCGGCCGGTATCACCGGCGAGCACCTGAACCACGAGGAGGTCCTCGCCGCGGGCCGGGCGTCCGCCGACCGCATGGGCGGTCTGCTGCGAGAACTGGTGGAACGCTTGTGAGCGATCCGATCGCGGACTGGATCGACGCCGATCCCGACCCCGAAACCCGGGCGGAACTCGCGAATCTCTGCGACGACGAGCTCGCCGACCGGTTCGCCGCTCCGCTGAGTTTCGGGACCGCGGGTCTGCGCGGGCCGGTGCGGGCAGGCCCGAACGGCATGAATCTCGCCGTGGTGATCCGCACGACGGCCGGGCTGAGCGCGTGGCTGAAAGACCGGTGCCTGGGCGGCTCCACCGTCGTCGTCGGGCGCGACGCGCGGCACGGATCCGAGAAGTTCGCCGTCGCCGCCGCGGAAGTGCTGGCGGCCGCAGGATTCTCGGTCGTCCTCCTCCCCCGCCCGCTCCCCACGCCGATCGTCGCGTTCGCTGTCCGCCGCCTCCGCGCCGCGGCCGGCGTGCAGATCACCGCCTCCCACAACCCCGCCGCCGACAACGGGTACAAGGTCTACCTCGACGGCGGCGCCCAGTTGATCTCGCCGTCCGACCGGGAGATCGAAGCATCGATCACCCGGGTCGGGCCCGCGAACCTCGTGCCGCGCACCCCGGTRACACCGGCGTCCGAGGAACTCCTCGACCTCTACGTCGACCGGGTCGCGTCCCTGCCGACGGGACGGTCGCGGACACTGCGTATCGCGCTCACCGCCATGCACGGCGTCGGCGGCGAGACCGCGGTCACCGCACTGAAATCCGCCGGATTCACCGACGTCCACAGCGTCGCCGCACAGTTCGACCCGGACCCGGACTTCCCGACCGTCCAGTTCCCCAATCCCGAGGAGCCTGGGGCCGCGGACGCCGTCCTGGCTCTCGCCGCGGAGGTCGGCGCCGACATCGCGCTGGCCCTCGACCCGGACGCCGACCGGTGCGCGGTCGGCGTGCGCGGGCCGGACGGGTGGCGGATGCTCCGCGGCGACGAGACGGGCGTCCTGCTCGGCGAGCACGTCCTCGCGTCCGCCCCGGCCGATTCGCTCGTCGCGACGACGATCGTCTCGTCCGCCCTCCTCGGAAAGCTTGCCGAGGCCCGCGGCGCCCGCTTTGCCCGCACCCTCACCGGTTTCAAGTGGCTCGTGCGGGCCGGCGAGGGTCTCGTGTACGCGTACGAGGAAGCGATCGGTCACTGCGTCGACCCGGAGTCGGTGCGCGACAAGGACGGTATCTCCGCCGCGGTGGTGGCCGCCGACCTCGCCGCGACGTTGCGGGCAGAGGGGTCGACACTCCGCGACAGGCTGGACGACTACGCGCTCGAATTCGGATTGCACGCCGGAGACCAGGTGTCGCGACGTGTCACCGACCTCGCGGACATCACCGCGATGATGCGACGCCTGCGGTCGGAACTGCCTGCCGAACTGGCCGGCGAACCCGTCGAGGCCACGGATCTGGCGGAACTGCGGGGGCAGTCCCGCACCGACGCGGTCGTACTCGCGGGGTCCACTGTCCGGATGGTCGTGCGTCCCTCGGGTACCGAACCCAAGCTCAAGTGCTACCTGGAGGTCGTTGTCCCGGTGCCCGATCGATCGGCGCTACCCGCAGCCCGCGAGAGTGCCGCGTCCCGGTTGAACCTGTTGCGCGAGTTCGCCGAAGCCCTGTAGCCGAGGAGTCAGCGCGGCCCGAACTGACGGTCCCCGGCGTCGCCGAGGCCGGGCACGATGAACGCGTCCTCGTTGAGGCCCTCGTCGACGGCAGCGGTGACGAGTCGCACGGGATAACCCGACGCCGAGAGGGCGGCAACGCCTTCGGGCGCCGCGACGACGCACACGGCGGTGACGTCTGTGGCGCCGCGGGCGACGAGCAACTCGATCGTGTGCGCCATCGAACCGCCGGTCGCGAGCATCGGGTCGAGAACGTACACCGGGATCCCGGACAGATCCGCGGGGAGCGACTCGAGGTACGGCACCGGCAGATGCGTCTCCTCATCCCGAGCCATCCCGACGAAACCGACTCGCGCCTGCGGGATCAGGCTGCTGGCCTGCTCGACCATGCCCAGTCCGGCGCGCAGGACGGGAACGAGCAACGGCGGATGAGTGAGCCGCACCCCGTCAGTCGTCGCGATGGGAGTGACCACGTCGAACGTCTCGACCGGAGCCTCGCGCATCGCCTCGTACACCAACATGTGCGTCAGCCTTCGCAAGGCGGCGCGAAATGTGGCATTCTCGCTGCGCGCATCGCGCATCGTTGTCAGGAGGACCGCTGCGAGCGGGTGGTCGACGACGTGCGTGTTCATTCTCGAAGGATAAGGGGCCGCGGGGCTAGATTTCGCAGGAGAGCAATTCTCGGCGAATCGGGGGTGGAACCGAATCGGTCTCACCGGCGGCGTCGTCCAATATGGTGACCGGTTTGACGTCCTCTCGGCCGTGAACGACCGAGATTCCCCTCGAGACTCGCGTCCCAAGGTTCCTGTTTCACAGATAGTAGCCTCCCGCACTTACGTGCGGGGCGGTCTCACGCCATCTCCACAGGCTGCCACCGTCAGTCCGACGGCCAAAATATTCTTCGCCGCGTTCACATCCCGGTCATGGACGGCACCGCATCGGCACGTCCACTCCCGCACGATCAGCGGCATAGTCGAGGCGATCCCCCCACACTTCGAGCAGGTCTTCGACGACGGATAGAACCGGTCGATCGCCACCACCCGCCGACCGTACCAGTCGGCTTTGTACTCGACCATGGACCGAAACTCGGACCAACTCGCATCCGAGACCGCCCGAGACAACGACCGATTCTTGACCATGTTCCGCACACTCAGATCCTCGATGGCGATCACTTGGTTTTCGCGCACCAGTCGAGTGGAGAGTTTGTGCAGATAATCGCGACGCCGATCGGTGATCCGGCCATGTATCTTCGCGACTTTTTGTCGGGCCTTGGCCCGGTTACAGGATCCTTTCTCCTTCTTGGCAAGCACCCGCTGCGCCTTCGCCAACCGCTCACGGTCCTTGCGCTCATGACGCGGGTTGGTGATCTTCTCCCCCGTCGAGAGCGTGTAGAGGCTCGTGATCCCGGCATCGAGGCCGACCACCTGATCTGTCGGCCCGAGCTCGGTGATCGTGTCCTCGACGAGGATCGAGATGTGGTACTGACCGCGAGCATTGCGCGACACCGTCACCTGCGACGGCGCGGCCCCCTCCGGTAGCGGCCTCGACCACCGRATGTCGAGSGGTTCGGACTGCTTGGCCAACCGGATCTGCCCGCCSCGGTAGGTGAAGCAGTTCGAGTAGTAGGTCGCCGAATCCTTCGACTGGSCCTTCTTCTTGAAYYGCGGGTAGCGGGACTGCTTGCGCCARAACYTGTCGAACGCMCCCTGCAACTGCCGCAGCGMCTCCTGCAACGGYCCCTTCGACGGCTCCGACAACCACTCGGTCYCGGTRTCYCGCTTCCATCCGGTGAGCATCTTCGAGGTGTCSSYGTAGGTGACCCGCCGCYGYTCCTGCGACCAGGCACGCGASCGYYCGGCCAACGCCCGGTTGTAGACRTACCGGGTGCATCCGAACGTCCGAGCAAGCTGTTCCGCCTGCACCGCWGTCGGATAGAAGCGGTACTTGAACGCCCGCTTCACYACCCTCCCCGCCATGCCTGAGAGACTAACATCCTAAAATTCCAGATGCAGGGGATCGGCTATCCCGGACCTGAAAGAACTGGTTTTCCCCCGAAAGATTCACGGATCAAATCCGACTGGGGGATGACGATGAACGACTTAAGGGCGGCTACCGCGAGTATCGCCGAGTCGAGCGAGTCCGATCAGGTCACCGCCGAGGTCGACGGGAACGGCACGCTGACCGGTCTCTGGATGGACGACTCCGTCTCGACGCTCAACGCCCGCACACTCGCGACGGTGATCACGAGCACCACACAGGAGGCCGCCCGGCTCGCCACCGAACAACGCACCCGGGTGATGACGACGCTGCAGGACGGGTTCGGGAGGGTGTGACCGTCACTCCCCGGTGAAGTCTACGACCGTCTGGCTGAGCGGCGGGCCGATTGCTGGGACCGTCGCCGTCGGGGTCTTCCCGTCACAGTGCCGGTCCGGAACATGCACCCTCGTCGAACGACTCGACGCACAGTGAGAGTCATGCTAGGGCTCCGATACGCGCCGGTCGCCCCGTTTGGCCCTCTGCGTCACGGCTGCCGCGACACGGCGGCGGCGGGCACCGGAAACGGTCCGCACACAGCCCGGGTATAACTTTGGCCACGGGGTCGATAGGCTTCGCGCCATGGCTGGAGACATCGTCCCGATCGAACTCGGTCTCACCGACGGCGACCTCGTGACACTGTGGGCACCACGGTGGCGTGAGGGCGACGACGAGTGGGAAGCATTCCTTGGTCACGAGGAAGACCTCTACGGGTTCGAATCAGTGGCAGAACTCGCTGCCTTCATCCGCACGAACACCGACAACGATCTCGTCGAGCATCCCGCCTGGAGTGTGGTGTCTGGGCTGTCCGCCGCCGAACTCGAACCCGACGAGAACTTCTGCTTCGATCTGATCGGGGTGCCGGAGCTGGCGGCGAGTGACCCCGAGGCTCTCGTCGTGAGCGAACTCGAAGACACGCTCAACATGGTGCGCAACATCGGTGAGGTCTGCGAACTGGACGCGGTCACCAAGTTCTTCAACGCGAACCCCATTCTCGGCGCGCTGCCCGCAGGCGCCAGCGCATTCGAGGGCCGCGAGGGCGAGGAGCTGTGGGCCCAGATCGGCACCGCCATCGCGAAGGGCTGGGATGACGTCCTCGACGCCGTCGACAACATCGTCGCCACCCCCGAGGTGGATGCCGAGGCGGTAGCCGTCGCCGAGGCCGAACTGGTGGCCGCCGACGAGAACACCGTCGACGTGGACGACGTGGCCGAAGAGGCGGAGGAAGACGAGGAGTTCGTCGCGCTCGACCTCGACACCGAGGACGAGGAGGAGGAGGAGGACGACTCGTTCTGGGGTGCGGTGGGTGTCGATCCCGTCAAGATCATCACGTCCGGGGAGACCTACTTCACGCTCCGCTGCTACCTCGACGACGACGCGCTCTTCCTCGGGCGTGACGGCGCGATCTTCGTCTTCACGTCCGAACGCGCGCTGGCCCGCTATCTCGCCGACAACCACGAGCACGCCCTCGCGCAGGTGAGCACGTACGAGGAGATCCAGGTGGCGGCCGTCGACGGATCGCTCGAGGTCGAGGTCACCGACGAGAACGTGTACGTCCTCCCCGGTCTCGCCGACGACCTGGCCGCCGGTCCGGAGTCCGTCGACGCGGACCAGCTCGACCTTGCCGTCGAATTGTTCACCGATGCAGCCGATTTCGCCGACGACGATTCGGTGGAGACCGCACTCGCGACGTCCGAGCCGCTGGGCTGGTACGTCTCGTTCGTCCTCAACCCGGATCCGACGCGGATGGCGCCCAGCGCACCGTTCGACGCCGAGGCCGAGGCGTGGCGGACGCTTGAGCGGGAGTTCGAGGCCCGCCTGCGGAAGGTCTGAGCGCCCGCCCTCGGGGCGCTCAGCCCACCAGCACGGCGAATCCCGGCTTKATCACCTCGTCGATCAGCTGCAACCGCTGATCGAACGGGATGAAGGCCGATTTCATGGCGTTGATGGTGTAGCGCTCGAGATCCGTCCAGCCGTAACCGAACGTCTCGACGAGGCGGAGCATCTCCTGGCTCATGCTGGTGTCGCTCATCAGCCGGTTGTCGGTGTTGACGGTCACCCGGAACCGCAGCCGGGCGAGCAGGTCGAACGGATGATTCTCGAGCGCGTCCACGGCCCCGGTCTGAACATTGGAACTGGGACACAGTTCCAGGGGAATCCTCTTGTCCCGCACATAGTTCGCGAGCGCGCCCAGCACCGGGACGCCGTCGTCGCCGATCGTGATGTCGTCGGTGATCCGAACCCCGTGCCCGAGGCGGTCGGTGCCGCAGAACGCGATGGCCTCGTGGATGGACGGCAGACCGAACGCCTCACCCGCGTGAATGGTGAAATGCGCATTGCTGCCGCGCATGTACTCGAAGGCGTCGAGGTGGCGGCTGGGTGGATTCCCGGCCTCGGCACCGGCGATGTCGAAGCCGACGACGCCGCGGTCCCGGAACCGGATCGCCAGTTCCGCGATCTCCCGGGACCGCGCCGCGTGCCGCATCGCGGTGAGCAGTACGCCGATCCGGATGTTCTGGCCGCGCACCTCCGCCGCCGACTCCCCTGCCTCGAATCCCAGCAGGACCTTTTCCACCACCTCGTCCAGGGTCAGCCCCTCCTCGAGGTGCTGCTCCGGGGCGAACCTGACCTCGGCGTAGACCACGCCGTCGTCGGCGAGGTCCTCGGCGCATTCACGGGCGACGCGTTCGAGCCCGACGGGTGTCTGCATGACCGCGACCGTGTGGGCGAACGTCTCGAGGTATCTCTCGAGCGAACCGCTGTCGGCGGCCTCCCGGAACCACGTGGCCAGCGCGGGCGCGGTGTCGGCGGGCAGCGCGTCGTAGCCGCAGTCGCGGGCGAGTTCGAGAACCGTCTCGGGCCGGAGACCTCCGTCGAGATGGTCGTGCAGCAACACCTTCGGCGCTCGGCGCAGGGCCGACAGATCCAGTGCGGTCATGCGTCGACGTTAGCGTGAGGGATCCTCTATCCGCTCGATGACGAGCGGCGTGGTCACCGACGGCGCGTCGGCCATGACGGTCCAGGCTTCGGAAAGTGCGGCTTTCGCCGCGGCGAACCGTTCGGGCGTGTCGGTGTGCAGCGTGACGAGCGGGGTGCCCACCGACACCGTCTCCCCCGGTTTCGCGTGCAACTCGATGCCCGCCCCCGCCTGCACCGGCTCGCCCTGTCGCGCCCGACCGGCGCCGAGCCGCCATGCGGCGAGCCCGACCGCCATGGCGTCGAGACCGCACACCACCCCGTCGGACTCGGAGAGCAGCACCTCGGTGTGCCTGGCTGTCGGCAGCGGCGCGTCGGGGTCGCCGCCCTGGGCGGCGATCATCCTCCGCCAGCGGTCCATGGCGGACCCGTCGCGCAGTTTGTCGGCGGGGTCGACTCCGTCGATTCCGGCTGCCTTCAACATTTCTCGCGCGAGCTCGAGCGTCAGTTCCACGACGTCGGATGGGCCGCCTCCGGCGAGCACCTCCAGCGATTCCCGGACCTCGAGTGCGTTGCCCGCGGTGTGGCCGAGGGGCGCGTCCATCGCCGTGAGCAACGCCATCGTCCGCACTCCGGCGTCGTTCCCGAGGTCGACCATCGTCTGGGCGAGCTCCCGCGCGTCGTCGAGCTTCTTCATGAACGCGCCCGACCCGACCTTGACGTCGAGCACGAGCGCGCCGGTGCCCTCGGCGATCTTCTTGCTCATGATCGAGCTGGCGATCAGGGGGATCGATTCGACCGTCCCGGTGACGTCGCGGAGCGCGTACAACCGCCGGTCCGCCGGCGCCAGGTCTGCGCCGGCGGCGCAGACGACGGCTCCGACGGCGGGGTCGGACAGGATCTCGGCCATCTCGGAGGTGTCGAGGTCGGCGCGCCAGCCCGGGATCGACTCGAGCTTGTCGAGGGTTCCGCCGGTGTGACCGAGCCCGCGTCCCGACAGTTGCGGCACCGCGGCGCCGCATGCCGCGACCAGCGGTGCGAGCGGGAGCGTGATCTTGTCGCCCACACCACCCGTCGAGTGCTTGTCCACGGTGGGGCGGCCGAGGTGGGTGAAGTCGAGGCGTCGACCGGACGAGATCATCGCCGTGGTCCAGCGGCTCACCTCCTCGCGCGTCATCCCGCGGAAGTAGATCGCCATGGCCAGCGCCGACATCTGCTCGTCGGCCACGACCCCCCGGGTGAATGCCTCGACCACCCAGTCGATCTCTGCACCGGACAGTTCCCTGCCGTCGCGCTTGGCGGCGATGATCGACGAAGCGTCATGCATGGCTGATTCTCCCCTTCTCCTCCGGACCGAAAGCGTCCGGCAGCAGCTGTTCCAGTGGGCGCACGCCGGCCCGGTGGTCGACGAGCAGTCCGGGGCCGCCGTGCTCGAAGAGAATCTGCCGGCAGCGTCCGCACGGCATGAGTATGTCGCCACTCGCGTCACAGCAGGTGAAGGCGATTAATCGGCCGCCGCCGCCCGCAAATAAGTTACCGACCAGTACGCACTCGGCGCAGAGCCCCAAACCGTATGAGACATTTTCCACATTGCATCCGACGACGATTCGTCCATCGTCCACCAGTGCCGCCGCCCCCACCGCGAACCCGGAGTAGGGCGCATAGGCTTGGCCCATCACCTCATGCGCGTTGGCGCGCAACAGTTTCCAATCGATCTCGACCATGGTTCCCCATCCAATCACGTGGGCTGAATGGATGCAGAGATTCGCTCGGTACGGCCCGATCCGCATTGGAGAGGCAAACCTAACTTCATTTGAAAGGGCCGTACGAACCCCGACTCGAATTAGTTCCCCCGTTTCCGTTGGGTTTAGAGTTCAGAGAAGTCGGTTCAGGATCACGTCGGGTCCCCAGTTGTGGTATGTCCGCAACGCTGCGCAGACTCGACACGTCCACCAATGACGTTGGAGGCACAGCACTCGATGAGTACTACGACTGAAGCCGCTCCGGCCAAGGAGCGCACACGGTCGCTTTACCGGGGCGACCCCGGAATGTGGTCCTGGGTTTTGCACCGGATCACAGGCGTAATGACGTTCTTCTTCCTATTCGTGCACGTGCTGGATACCGCGCTGGTGCGCGTGAATCCCGACACGTACGACAGTGTCATCGAGACCTACAAGAACCCGATCGTCGGGCTCATGGAGCTCGCGCTCGTCGCCGCGGTGCTGTACCACGCACTGAACGGTGTCCGGGTGATGCTGGTGGACTTCTGGTCCAAGGGACCGCAGTACCAGCGCCTGATGCTCTGGGTAATCCTCGCGATCTGGTTCCTGGTGATGATCCCGGGCGCCGGCCGCATCTTCTACAACATGTTTGCGGGGCACTGACATGACGACAGAAGCCAAGAGTCTCGGCAAGACCTACGACCGTCCCGCCAGCCTGGACAACCCGCGCTCTCCGCGCCGGACCTCGAAGAACAACTTCGAGCTGTACGCCTGGCTGTTCATGCGGTTCTCCGGACTCGCACTGATCTTCCTCGTGCTCGGCCACCTCTTCATCATGCTGATGCTCGACGACGGTGTGCACCGCATCAACTTCGCGTTCGTCGCAGGCCGCTGGTCCAGCCCGTTCTGGCAGTTCTGGGACCTCACCATGCTGTGGCTTGCCCAGCTGCACGGCGGAAACGGACTCCGCACGGTCATCGCGGACTACTCCCGCAAGGACTCCACGCGCTTCTGGCTGACCACGATCCTCGTTCTCTCGATGATCCTGATCATGGGCCTCGGCACGTACGTCATCTTCACCTTCGACCCCAATATCTCGGCGAGCTAGGGGAGCACAGACTTCATGCAGGAACACCGTTATGACGTGGTCATCGTCGGCGCCGGCGGCGCTGGCATGCGCGCAGCGATCGAGGCCGGTCCCCGCGCCCGCACCGCGGTACTGACCAAGCTCTACCCCACCCGCAGCCATACCGGCGCGGCCCAGGGCGGCATGTGTGCCGCGCTGGCGAACGTGGAGGAAGACAACTGGGAGTGGCACACCTTCGACACGGTCAAGGGCGGCGACTACCTCGCCGACCAGGACGCCGTCGAGATCATGGCCAAGGAGGCCATCGACGCGGTGCTCGACCTCGAGAAGATGGGTCTGCCGTTCAACCGCACGCCCGAGGGCAAGATCGACCAGCGTCGTTTCGGTGGTCACACCCGCGATCACGGTAAGGCCCCCGTGCGCCGCGCATGTTATGCCGCGGACCGCACCGGCCACATGATCCTGCAGACGCTCTACCAGAACTGCGTCAAGCACGACGTCGAGTTCTTCAACGAGTTCTACGCCCTCGACATCGCGATCACCGAGACGGAGAACGGCCCGGTCGCCACCGGCGTCATCGCCTACGAGCTGGCCACCGGCGAGATCCACGTCTTCCACGCGAAGTCCATCGTGTTCGCCACCGGCGGCTCGGGACGCATGTACAAGACGACGTCCAACGCGCACACCCTCACCGGTGACGGCATGGGCATCATCTTCCGCAAGGGCCTTCCGCTGGAGGACATGGAGTTCCACCAGTTCCACCCCACAGGCCTGGCGGGGCTCGGCATCCTCATCTCCGAGGCCGTGCGCGGTGAGGGCGGCATCCTCCGTAACGCCGACGGCGAACGGTTCATGGAGCGCTACGCCCCCACCATCAAGGACCTCGCACCCCGCGACATCGTTGCGCGGTCGATGGTCCTCGAGGTCCTCGAGGGACGCGGCGCGGGACCGAACAAGGATTACGTCTACATCGACGTGACCCACATCCCCGAGGAAGTCCTCGACGAGAAGCTCCCCGACATCATGGAGTTCTCCCGCACCTACCTCGGTGTGGACCCGGTCAAGGAACCGGTGCCGGTGTACCCCACCTGCCACTACGTCATGGGCGGCATCCCCACCCGGATCAACGGTGAGGTCCTGCGCAACAACGACGAGATCGTCCAGGGCCTGTACGCCGCCGGCGAGTGCGCCTGCGTCTCCGTCCACGGCGCGAACCGTCTCGGCACCAACTCGCTGCTCGACATCAACGTCTTCGGACGCCGCGCCGGCATCGCCGCCGCCGAGCACGCCAACAACAGCGAGTTCGTCGACATGCCAGAGGCGCCCGAGAAGATGGTCGACGACTGGATGGCCACCATCCTGTCGGACCACGGTCACGAGCGTGTCGCGGACATCCGCAGCGAGCTGCAGCAGTCCATGGACAACAACGCCTCGGTGTTCCGTACCGAAGAGCGCCTCACCCAGGCGCTCAAGGACGTGCGCGCCCTCAAGGAACGCTACAACCACATCACGGTGCAGGACAAGGGCAAGCGCTACAACAGCGACCTGCTCGAGGCCGTCGAGCTCGGCTTCCTCCTCGAGATGGCGGAGGTCACCGTCGTCGGCGCGCTGAACCGCAAGGAGTCGCGCGGCGGCCACGCCCGTGAGGACTACCCGGACCGCAACGACGCCGAGTACATGAAGCACACGATGGCATACAAGGAGGGCGACGGCCTGCTCTCCGACATCCGTCTCGACTACAAGCCGGTAGTCCAGACCCGTTACGAGCCGATGGAGCGTAAGTACTGATGAGCGCACCTGCAGTCGACAAGAGCGAGAACAAGGCGGATCTCCCTCCCGTTCCCGAGGGCGCCGTCATGGTCACCCTCAAGATCGCGCGGATGAACCCGGAGTCCGGCGAGGGCCAGCACTGGGACAGCTTCCAGGTTCCGGCTCTGCCGACGGACCGCATGCTGAACCTGCTCCTGTACGTGAAGGGCTACCTCGACGGCACCCTCACGTTCCGTCGCAGTTGCGCCCACGGCGTGTGCGGTTCGGACGCGATGCGGATCAACGGCGTCAACCGTCTGGCCTGCAAGCTCCTCATGAAGGACATGCTGCCCAAGGACGGCAAGCCGGTCACGATCACCGTCGAGCCCATCAAGGGCCTGCCGGTGGAGAAGGACCTCGTCGTCGACATGGAGCCCTTCTTCGACGCGTTCCGCGCCGTGAAGCCGTTCCTCATCACCACCGGCAACGAGCCCACCCGTGAGCGCATCCAGTCGCAGCACGACCGGGCACGTTTCGACGACACCACCAAGTGCATCCTGTGTGCCTGCTGCACCACGTCGTGCCCGGTGTACTGGAGCGACGGCAGCTACTTCGGTCCGGCCGCCATCGTCAACGCTCACCGCTTCATCTTCGACAGCCGTGACGAGGGTGCGTCGGAGCGTCTCGACATCCTCAACGACAAGGACGGCGTCTGGCGTTGCCGGACCACGTTCAACTGCACCGACGCGTGCCCCCGTGGCATCCAGGTGACGAAGGCGATCCAGGAAGTCAAGCGCGCGCTGCTGTTCGCACGCTGACCCCAGGTCTGCCGAGCACGTTCCAGGGCGCCCCCGACCGCACCGGTCGGGGGCGCCCTGCGTCGTGTCCAACCTCACTGTCCGAGCGGTCCCACGG
>NZ_JBFUGT010000171.1:0-13515 GCF_056402775.1 Rhodococcus sp. P3_B8 | reverse complement strand
CGCAGGTAGATCCCGCCACGGGAGCCCGGTACGCAGCCGGTAGAGCATCCCCTCCACCACGAGCCGGCTGTTCTGGAACTTCCGCCCCCGCAGCCCATCCGAACTGGGCAACAGCAGCGCAAGCAACTCCCACTGCTTGTCCGTCAACACCTCAAACCTATTAACAACGTCTGCCACAGCGAAGAGTCTGCAGCACAACACCCCAAATCATTGGGAGACACGCCCTAGGCCGGTCACCGCTACTATCAGGGTTGCGATGCCGTTGTTGTAGGTGTCGTAGCTGCTGTCGCCGAGGCCAAAGGCGGCAAAGCGGGTGGTCGAGAGGTCTGGTTTGCTCTCTTTGAGAGCGTCGAAGAATGGGATGGCGGTGTCTGGAAGGTCGCCTTCTCCATAGGTAGAGGTAATGAGGATGACTAGCTGCTGCCCGCTGAGATCGTCGACTGGGTAGTCCCCCATGCTATGGACTTCACTTGTGACGCCGAAAGGGTCGAGTGCCGTCGATATTTCGTCGGCGACCATTTCGGAGTTGCCGGTTTCGGTTCCGAAAAGGATGGTGGCCGTAGTCATTTGTCCGACTCCCTGACTGTTCGTTGGTGCTCTCGGATGGCATCTGCGGTCTGCGGTACAAGGGTTACAGCGTTCGAGTCCGGTACATGCTCCGGATCGGATGACGAGGTTGCGATCGACAGCATGTGCGTGCGGTCGGTAACTTTGCGACGGCAGCGGCCTGGCAGAGCTTCCCGCTGTTCGAAGGCCTCGATCCGCTGCCAGTCTGCAAAGGTGACGACGTTGCGAAGCAAGGGTTCCACGGCTGCGAAGCCCGCCCTACCGATTTCGAGTCGCCCGTTTGTCACGTCTTCGGCAATGCGCTCTGCCAACTCTCGCGCGTCCTTGCGATTTTCGGGGATGGCGCCGTGCGGTCCGCGGCTGAGCCACCCAACGCGGTAGACGTTGTCTCCCGACCACTCCCCCGTCGGAGAGCTCAGATCCTGTTCGGCGCCTTGGGTGAACCCGATCGCCGTGATTACTGTGTCGACGACCAAGTCCGTTACCGGGGCCGCCGCGTTGGGAGTGCTGGCCCTTAGAAGAGTGCGTCCATTGCTGGTCGTGATCGATTCGGGGGTGAGCTGGAAGTGCAGGCGCACGTGGGTGCGCTCCGGTTCCGTCGTGGACGAGTCGTCGACTGTGTCGATGTGTGTGCGCAAGAGTTCCGCTGCAGGTCCGGTGGCGTTGTCGCCCAATCCGAGTACGGTCACATCGATATTCGGCAGAGACAGGAGCTCCCGCAACATGGCGTAGTCGAACTTAGCGAGGGACAGCCCGGATCGACTGATGACGTCGATACTTTGGGGTCTGCGGGGACGCAGTTGCTCGAGGAGTTCGTCGTCGATGTCGGACCCCTCGAATTCGTGGGGGTCTTTCGACATCAATCGAACTACATCTAGGGCGACGTTGCCCATGCCGACCACGGCTAGTTGTTGACCGAGGGGGATGTACCGACCGTCGGGATCGCTCGGCACCGTGCGTGTCGGAAAGCAATTGAGGGCCCGAAGCAGCGTTCCAGCTCCGATCACGCGTGTTCCCTCCTGCGTTGGAATACCCAGTGGTCTGTCTTCGGGCAGTCCAGTTGCGAGCACGACGATGTCGAAACAACCGGCGAGATCTGAAAAGTCAATGTCGGTGCCGACGCATACGTTGCCGGCAAATCGGACGCCGTCTTTGGTGAACAGCCGGTCGAATTGGCGAGTTACGTTCTTCGTGCCTTGATGATCGGCCGCAATTCCGTAACGCACCAGACCGTACGGGGTGGGCATCGACTCGAAGATGGTGATCTCCGATCCCGGCCACTTCTTACCGAGAAACGACGCAACGTAGCATCCGGACGGTCCACTTCCGACCACGGCAACGGTGGGCTTCGGGCCGACTGATTCCGCCAATGACCCCCCGGATGGAGCACTGCGAGCCACATCTTCGAGTCGTTGAGTGGTGTTAGAACGTTTCTCGTCAGTCATTGCTGCACTTTCGCGAGGCGAGACGTGTGGGCCTCATCGGTGTATCGAGGTGAGAGGTCCACGCGCTCGAGTGCCGGTGGTGGACAGTTGACGCAGAACGGCGCGCAAATCTCAGAGTACGGAGAGTGTTATCAACATCACGTGGCCAAAGTGTCAGATACTTGCGCGCCGAGTGCGTCACAGTGTCACTCGTTGCATTGCGCGAGAGTTCCTCCCGAGCGCCACGTAACCCACTGGGCTTGACCAGGGGCAGGAGGCTTGAGAAGTCTGCGCTGAAGCGGCCGGTCGGTTTGCCGTGGGGTGGCCGAATTGACGCTGCTCAGCAGTAGTCGATCGACCACCCTATGTCGATCAGACCGTGACTGTGGTCTGCACCTTGGCGTAGAACTTCTGAAGCTGCTCGCGGATCTCCCACTCACCCACGAACCCGTCTTCCATCAAGAACGAGACGCCTGGGGACAGCTCCACGGCAGTGCCATCTTCGGAACGTAATACCCCAATGCCACTAATGATGTGGATTACTTCATCGAACCCACGCGGAGCGGTGGTAAACCGTCCGGGGGTCACCTCCCAGAGACCGGACTTGAAGCTCTCGCCCGCAACGGTTTCGGCGAGCCGAGTAGTGGGGCTCCCCTGTGTCACGCGCTCCGGTGCTACCGGCGTGAAGGGGGTCCAATTGGCTTCGAATTCTTTCATTACCGTCCTTGTCCCGAGGTGGGTTAACTGAGGTGGTCGATCGTAACGGCGTTGTGCCCGTCGTGTCTTCGCGAAGAAGCAGTCTTTGACGATGTGTCGCAGTAGATGCAATTTTGCCTGACACTTCGGTGATGTGGCGCGAGGGCCCGTGCGGCGCAAGCTTCGATAGCACAGACGGCCCGGATGAAGTAACAATCAGCCGCTGCCCGACTTTGCAAAAACAACCTTTGTGGAGTCCCGTTCGCGGACTTCTGAGATCCGAGTCGTGGAGGAGTCATATGTCGAGCAGCAGGATGACCAATTTACTCGTGGCATATCTGGCACTGGTGTGCGCGTTTCTTCCCTATGTGGGCTGGAGTCCCAGCCTTGGGGCAATCAGTGAGGAGCTGAGCCTGAGTTACTCACAGGCCGGCGGAATTTCCTCGATCACAGGTCTGGTCGCGGGGGCGATGATCTTGATCGGCGGATTCGTGGCGTCTCGGTGGGGCTGTAAGAACGTCATCGTGGCGGGTCTTGCCTCCGGGGTGCTCGGACAAGCGGTCTTCGCTATGTCCAACGGTTTCGGACTCATCGTCGTGGCGCGGGTTCTGGCCGGTGTCTCAGTGGGCTTTCTGTGGGTCGCTACCTACACCATGGCTGTGAACTGGTTCCGTGACAGCAACAAGACCGGACGTGCCCTTGGTGTGATGCTGTCCGGGGATGGAATGGGCGCCCTGTTGAGTCTGTTCGTCTTTTCCGCTGTGCTTGCCGCATTCGGATGGCGTACGGGCCTGACCGTGCAGGCAGTCGTCATGGGTGTGGTCCTGGTCCTGGTGCTGGTGGTGTCGAAGAACGCGCCCGTCGACAGAGACCAAGCGCGGCGATCATCGACTACAGAATTGGAGACGAGCGCGCTTCCCGAGGAGACGTATCGCTCGCTGATGAACCGAAACGTTCTGGCCGCGGTGCTGTTCTGGATCGGTGGCGTGGGCTTGTTCGCCGCGATTTCGAGTTGGATGCCGGCAATCCTGGTCGAAGACGCAGGCATGTCGGAATCGCTAGCCGGGTTCTTGACCGCACTATTCTCCATTGCCGGTTCTGCAGCCGCGCTGACGGTGCCAATTCTTGCAGAGCGGTTGGGCGGTACCAAGATGATCATCGCGGTGGCCGGAATCGTGACGGCCGGTGCACTCGGGGCGATGACGATCTTCCTGGCGACCGAAAACTACATCATGGTCGTTCTACTCATTCCGCTGATCGGTATCGGTGTCTATGCGAGTGAATCGTTGACGCTTGCCGAGGCGATCGAGTCGGTGCGGCCGAAGTTTGCGGGTGTCGTCAACGGCATAATCATCGGAACCCCCTGGCTCGTCAGCGGTTTCGCGTACCCGTACCTGTTGGGGGCAGTCAAGGACGCCACCGGAAGTTTCGTTCAGGGGTTCGCGATGTTGACCGTCGCCACCGTCGTGTTGTGCGGCGTCACGCCGTTCTTCATCAGAGAGACCGCTCGTGTCGCGAAGCCGAACTCCACCGCGCTGATAGAACAGCGCTGAGCGAGCTGCGTGGCTTACGGCGTGCAGTTTCGACGAAACACCGCACGCCGCTGCCGGATTGATCGGGAATCGGCGCCCGTGGCTCGCAGCGCCAACTTGTTGTTCGCCACGTGGCGAACACAATATGCATGTCGAGCCGAGCCTCTGAACCGGGTTATCCCACTGGGCCGACAGACGAAGTCCGCGAGCTGACGTCCGAGTCGCTGCAAAAACCTCTGCCGCATACCCAACGAGCACGCCGATGAGGTGCGTTTTACACGTACCAGTTCGCTCGCGGATTCGGCCTTGTTGCTACCGAAGACGATCTGCAGGCCGGGGCAGAGGGCAGTGAGTGGCTGGAAAACTACTGCGTCGAAGAGATAGGCAAGGCCAGCCGAGAGCCCCGACCGGGTGTTATCGCCGCCTATCTCGAGGCCGAAGAGCGCGGTGAGATGACCAGGCAGGAAGCGACGGCCAACGCTCTTCTCTTCCTGGCAGCAGGCCAATTTTCGCCGACCAATCTCACTGCGCACGCCCTGGAGCGCATGGCGGCGGACCCCGACCTCTTCATAGCTTTCCGAGACGATCCCGCAGTTCGACCCAAGGTCGTCAACGAACTGCTCCGGTTTGCGACGCCGGAGGTCGGGGTGACGCGCATGACCCTTGAGGACACCGAGGTGGCCGGAACCGTTGTACCCGCCGGCTCGGCCGTCTACCTGCTGCTTGCATCCGCCAACCGCGACGAACGCGTCTTCCCGGACCCAGACCGCTTCGACTACACCCGGTCGCCCTAAGAAGGCCCCCAGCTAGGCTTTGCCGCTGGCCTGCACTCCTGTATGGGGCAGCCGCTTGCGCTCCAGGAAGCCGAAACCATCCTGACAGCAGTGACGCAGCAGTGCTCAAGCATCGAGCTTGTCGGACAACCGGAGTACAACAGCATCCAGCATGCGCGGCAATGGAAGACGCTCAATCTCCAACTGACCTTCTAGCCGCAAGCCGAACCGCTAAATGTCGTTCAATCAAGAGGCTCATCGTCGATAAGCTTCGCGATTAGACACCGTCCGGTCACGGCGTAGTTCGTTCGCTATTCGCAGGCCACGCGGCTCGCAGCAGCTGGTGTACTGTCCACGCCTGCCGCTGCGCCACAACACGCGGCCTACTTGTTTCCCTTCTGACGATCGCTCGGAGCCCGGGCGGCCGCGTGTGCTGACATCGATAGTTCCGGTGGCGAC
The DNA here is from genome assembly GCF_056402775.1 of Rhodococcus sp. P3_B8. Classification (NCBI taxonomy): domain Bacteria; kingdom Bacillati; phylum Actinomycetota; class Actinomycetes; order Mycobacteriales; family Nocardiaceae; genus Rhodococcus; species Rhodococcus sp. P3_B8. Next base: position 8,064 of record NZ_JBFUGT010000171.1, on the reverse strand, counting down.
GAGGACCCAGGCACCGTCGCAGAGGTTCTCCTCCGAGTCGACAGCGACAAACCATGTACTTTCAGGGACATCGACAGCTCAGGATCGGAGCCGTCGGGCCAGGTATGGTGCGGTGATGCTGTCCGGGGACACCGCTACCTCGGAGGGCGTCCCGGTGGCGACAACCGTGCCCCCGTTGTCGCCGCCGCCGGGACCGAGGTCGATGACCCAGTCGGCTGAGGCTACGGCATCCAAGTCGTGTTCCACCATCACCACGGTGTTGCCCGCGTCGACAAGCAGGTGCAGTTGGCGCATCAACAAAGCGACGTCGGAGGGATGCAGCCCGGCGGTCGGTTCGTCCAGTAGATAGAGGGCGGCACCGCGGCGGGTGCGCTGCAATTCGGTCGCAATCTTGATGCGCTGCGCTTCTCCGCCGCTCAGCTCGGTGGCGGGTTGACCGAGTCGAAGGTAACCGCGCCCGATATCGCGTAAGGTCCCCAGACTGCGGGAAGCTCCCACGATGTCGGCGAAGAACACCGCCGCCTCGTCTACCGACATCTGCAACACCTGGGCAATGGTCTTGTCGCGCCACGTAATTTCGAGGGTTTCGGGGGTGTATCGGGCGCCGTGGCAGGTGGGGCAGGGGCCGTACGTGCCGGGAAGGAACAGCAGTTCCACCTCCACGAAACCGTCGCCCTGGCACGTGGGGCAACGTCCGTCCGCGACGTTGAAAGAGAACCGTCCAGGTGCCCACCCGCGGGCCTTGGCCCCATCGGTGGCGGCAAACAGTTTGCGGACGATGTCGAACATTCCGACGTAGGTGGCCAGTGTCGATCGGGGGGTTCTGCCAATGGGGCGTTGATCCACCCGGACCAGGCGGGTGAACATCTCGATCCMGGAGACCTCGGCTACGTCGATCTCGACTGGCGCATCCCTATCCTCGTCCGCCGCGGTTTCGAGTCTGTGGCGCGCCACTTCGAACAAGACCTGGCTGACGAGTGTCGACTTCCCAGAGCCCGACACACCGGTCACCGCCGTCAGCACCGCATGCGGGAACTCCGCCGTCAGCTCCCGCAGGTTATGCCGCGTGACCCCGGTCAGAGTGAGCCATTTATTGGTGGGGCGCGCCTTGCGCTGCAGAGATTCCGCTCGCCCGAAGAGGTGCTTGCTGGTAACCGACTCCTCGATCTCCTCCAATCCAGGGACGGGGCCGCTGTACAGGACCCGGCCGCCGCTCTCACCCGCCGCGGGGCCGATATCGACCACCCAGTCGGCGCGCCGCACCACCTCCATGTCGTGTTCGACGACGAAAAGGGAGTTGCCCGACACCTTCAGCTGGTCCAGGACGTCGAGTAGTGGCTCGGCATCTGCGGGATGCAGCCCTGCGGAGGGTTCGTCCAACACGTACACCACCCCGAAAAGTCCGGAACGGAGCTGAGTGGCGATCCGTAACCGCTGCGTCTCACCCGGCGACAGCGTCGTCGAGGTACGCCCGAGCGACAAGTATCCCAATCCCAACTCGAGCAGCACATCGATTCTGGTCAGTAGGTCAGCGGTGATCCGTACAGCCACCTCCGTGGCCTCCCCCGACGGTGCGGACGGCGTCGCCGCGGCCAGCTCGGACTGTTCGGCTATCGGGCGCACTACTGCGGCAAGTTCGGTCAGCGAGAGCGCATTGATCTCGGCGATCGAGTGACCGGCGATGGTCACGTCTAGGGCGTCGGCGCGCAGTCCGCTACCGGAGCACACAGGGCAGCGAACGCTCTCGGTGAACTGCAGAGCGCGGTCCCGCATCCGCTGGCTGTTCGAATCCGACAGAACATGCATGACGTGACTACGGGCGCTCCAGAACTTGCCCTCGTAACCGTGGTCGACGCGGCCCTCTTCAGGTTTGATGAACACCTTGGGGTGCTCCTCGGTGAAAAGAAGCCAGTCCCGGTCCTCCTTCTTCAGCGTCCGCCACGGCGCGTCGATGTCGATTCCCATGCCGCTGACGATGCTGCGCAGGTTTGCGCCCTGCCAGGCACCCGGCCACGCCGCGATCGCTCCGTTGCGAATGCTCAGAGAGTGGTCCGGAACGAGCAGTTCCGTTGTCACATCGTGGAAGTCGCCCAATCCTCCGCATCGCGGGCAGGCGCCAGCGACGGTGTTGGGTGAAAACGCCTCCGCCTCAAGTAGAGACGCCCCGTCGGGATAGGTACCGGCTCGGGAGTACAGCAATCGGAGCAGGTTGGACATGGTGGTGATGGTGCCGACGCTGGAGCGTGAACTGGGCGCACCCCGGCGTTGCTGCAGCGCAACGGCCGGGGGGAGGCCGGTGATAGAGGCGACATGGGGTGCACCCACCTGCTGCAGAAGTCGACGGGCGTAGGGGGCCACCGACTCGAAGTAGCGTCGCTGCGCTTCGGCGTACAAGGTGCTGAAAGCCAGTGACGACTTTCCGGACCCCGAAACCCCTGTGAACGCGACGAATGCATTGCGGGGAATGTCGACATCGACGGCTGCCAGGTTGTGTTCGGTAGCACCGCGCACACGGACGTACCCGTCCCAGGTCGAGTCTGTCACCGACTGAGACTAGTAGCAGAGCCGTAACCGCGCAGCGGAGGACGCTTTTGCCCTAACCGAACTTTCCAGCGACGGTGACGGTTGATCACGTATGGACGAGATCCGAACCGGTATGAAGACTTCGACCGACCCAAACCGTCAGTGGAGGTCCTCGACCTCCACTGACGGTGGAGAAGACGGACGTTCCGTGCTCGGATTGCGAACACGCTACTGCCGTCTGAAGTCGTATGTGGCGGAGTTCGTTTCGATGACTAAGCCTTCTTCGGGAAGGTTGACAGCAGCGAACGTGGGAGACGGCGTGAGGTTGACGTAAGGCACATCTTGCAGGAACAAGGCATCGATCTTGGCTAGCGTGCTAGCGAGTTGATCCCCCGATTGCTGGCTTGCCTCACCGATCAGCTGTTCCATCTGCTGGGAGTTGTAAAAGGACCAGTTGGCCTGGCTTCCGCCCTGTTGCAGTGCGTAGTTGAGTAGGCCCGAGGGCTGATTAAGGTAATCCCAGTTCAGCGTAATGGCCATCGGGAGGTTACCGTCGGCGAGACGACTGTAAAGCGCTGTCGCGTCGAGATCGTGGATGTTAACCGTGATTCCGATGTCGGCTAGATTCTGTTTCAGAATCATCGCCATCTCCGGTTCGCCCGAATATGCAGAGGTGAAGTACAGCTCGGAGGTGCAGCCCTTTTCGCATGGTGTGCCCTGAAGTGCCGCCTTTGCGCCCGTCAGGTCACGGCCGGTGGAAACGCTTTTGTCGTAGCCGTCCATTGACGGAGGCCAGAACCCGGCCAACGGTTCGGATTTCCCGTAGAAGACCTCGTTATTGATCTGATCACGGTCCACCGCCAACGAAATCGCCTTGCGAACCTCGTAGTTGTCGAACGGAGCCACCGTGTTGTTTGGTACCAACGAATACATTCCGTTCAACTGACTGGTGTCCAGCTTCGCGGGTTCGGTGACCTGGTCGATCAAGGACGGCGTGATGTCCGGCGCAAAGTTGATCTGGCCTGATCGGACCTGACTGAGCCGGGTGCTCGAGTCGGCGGTGCCGGTCATTGTGACGCGCTTCACGATCGGTTTTGCGTCCCAGTAGTTCTCGTTGCGCACAAATTTTGCCTCGGCGCCGCCGTTCCAGGATTCCAGCGAGAACATTCCGGCTGAGACCGGCGAGTTGTAGTACTCGCTATCAGCGACGTGCGCGGCTGGCACGATCGTCGTGAACGGATACGACAAAACGGACTCAAGTTTAGGTGTCGGCACGTTCAGGTCCACGCGTACCGTCTCCGGGCCCAGCGCAGACACCGATTTCCAGGCAGTAGTCATCGACGAGTAGATGTTGGTCTCGTCGGTGCGCGCCCGTTCGAGACTGGCGGCGACGTCTGTCGCCGTCAGCGGTGAACCGTCGGAGAACTTCAGACTTGGACGTAGCGTAAATGTCCAACTCAGCTGATCCGGCGAGACGGTGCTCGACTGCGCCAGACCCGGACCGACGTTGCCAGCTTGGTCATAAGAGAACAGCCGTCCTCCGAGCAGGGCCACGGCGCGGATATCGGTAGCCTGATAAGCCAGAAGAGGATCCAGCGTGGTCACTGTCACGGGTTCTCCCAGCACCATCGCGTCGGCGCTCTCGCCCGGCGCGCCATCGCCTCCGCCGCAGCCAGAGGCAGTCAGGACAAGGGCCAGCGCGAGCGATGCCGAGACAGTTAGCAACCGATTCCGTCGATAACTCATATGGTGGGGTCTCCTCGTGCGTCGCCGTTGGATGGAGCTCAGAGCCCTGGGTCCCTTCGCGGGGCTCTGGAGAGTGAACGGGCATTTCTGAACGTTCGCCTCTCTTTGGGATGAACTCACCGTTCCAACTCCGTTGGCACCGATCAACGCTCACTTTGTAAACCGCGCACCCGGTACATCACGACGTACCGTCAACAGTGACCGCTCGATTTGACGTTTAGGCCCGCCAACTGGGGGTCGTCAGCAATTATTGAGCGCTCTCTGTTGTCACCTGCGTGTCGCCATCTGTGTAGAGGGCATCGATGACGAAGCCCGGGGTGAAGCGCCGGCCGAACGGATCGCCGTCGTTGATTGCATCGAGACGGCCGCGCCACCATCTAGCGCCCGCTCCCGGGTGATCTCCGCGGGGGCCTCGACGTCCAGGATCGTGAATTTCTCGTAGTCCGCGGATGCGAAGTCGGTCGGCAGGCGAGAAGCGAGACCGGGCCAACTGAACGTGCCCGTTTCGGCGCATCGAACTCATCTGCCGCCCGTCGCCCGAAGCACCGAGGGGATGCGTATGTTCATGCACCCCCGGTACCCAGATGGCATTCGGCGGGCGGAGACAACAGTTACCGCATCGTTAGGGCATCTTGACGCGATGCCGCCGATAGGCCGGTTTTATGTCAAGTACGTCGCCGTCAGGGAATCCTGACGCGGCTGCGTCCCCCGCGTCGGCATCGGAGCACAGAGCACAGAGCAATACGACCACTCTTGATATGCAGGGTTACCAGTAATAGGTTGGCTATTCGCATGGCCTGCGAATACGACCACCGACGGTAAGGCTCCGCCACCGGCGTCCTCCTGTCCCATGGTGGCCAACACTTCCACCTGCAGTAGGGCGACGTTGAGGAATGCCCGCGCTCGGACTCGCCGGTCGATCGACTCGACGAGGGCGTGTGCCCTCTCGTAAACGGGCGCGAGGTTCTGCTCATCGGTTTGTGCGGTCAGGGCCACCCGGATCGCCGAGTCCTCCTCCATTTCGAAAGCGATGACGGCGATCCAATTGTTCCGGTCGCGCTGTTGTCGGCTCCCGGGGTCGAGAACCGGGGCACCGGAAGCCACGTGTCCGATTCCGGCGTGGACTCGTTCGTTGGCGATTCGCGCTGCCAATCGAGGCAACCCCAGTTGCCCCGCCAGCCGGGCACCCTCATCGAGGCGCGCCTTCGCAGCATCCTTCTGCCCGAGCAGGTGTTTCAGTCGCGCTCCGGTTCCGTAGGTGGCTAGCATGAAGTCGACGGCGCCACCCTCGGCGCCCAAGGTGTGACTACGGTCGAAGAGTTGATCCGCCTCGCTGAGGTGCCCCTGTTCGTACAGCAGGTCGCCGAGTAGAGCTGCGGTGAGCCGGGCGCCGTAGCCGAGACCCTCTTCGGCCTCGGCGGCCAGTGCCATAGCGTGCCGGACACTCGCCTCAGCCGCCGGCGGATCGAGTTGTTCCCGTGCCGCGATCCCGGCCATGCAGTATCCGCATATCACGCTGAACGGCCCGGTGGAACGTTGGTGGAAGGGGAAGTGCCCATTTCTGCCATCGGCGGGCGTCGTCGATATCGAACCGGTAGATCGCGTCGAAGGACGCGACGTCCGCTGCTCCGCACATGACCCATGGTCGCAGTGTGTCCGCCCTGGCCATGCACCGCGCGACGGCCTCGTCGTGCCCATTGATCTTGTCGTCGAACACGGTGATCGTGGAGTGGATGAACCTCGCCTCGACGCGCAAATCCACAATCGTTTCGTCATCGCCGCTGCCAGTGCTGTCTCCGCGACGGAAAGGAATTGTTCGGCGTCGCGCGGGTGATGCAGCAGGGCGTGGGCCCACGCAAGTGCAACCTGGAGTCGGGGCTGGTTGGTAGTTCCTTTCGCCGGCAGTTTCGCGGCGAGGCCGAGAAGCGTTCCCATCTGTGACTGCTCGAGTAGGTCCATCGCAGCGTTCTCGACGAGCGTGACAGCGTCGTCCTCGTCTCCGGCGAGGAGGTAGTGGTCGACGGCCTGGCTGAGAAGGTGCCGGTCCGCGAACCACCGACCTGCTTTCCGATGGAGTTCGATAATTCGGTCGGGATCGTCACGCTCGAGGCGGTGTTGGAGGAACTCGGCGAACAGGTGGTGGTAGCGGAACCACTCCCCCTCCTCGTCGAGCCGTCGCAGGAACAGATCACGTGACTCGATGTCCTCGAGCGCCGCTTGGCCTTCGTGGCCACTGGTGAGCACGCGTGCCAAGCTGCCGCATATCTTTTCGGTGATCGACGTTGCGAGGAGGAGATCGAGGGTTCGTTGATCGAGACTTGCGAGAACGTTCTCGGCCAGATACTCGCCGATGGCCCGGTTCCCTCCGGACAGATGCTCGATCAGCCTCCGCGGGTCGGGGTGATCACGCAATGCCAGCGAGACCAATTGCAATGCCGCCGCCCATCCGTCGGTCGACTGTTCGAGCTCGACGATGTCAGGTTCGTCGAGGTCGAGACCGGTGCGGTCGAGCAGCAGCTGCGTCGACTAGCGGACGTCGAAACGTAGTGCTGCGGAATCTATTTCAACCAGCTCGTTGTGCACGCTCATTCTGCTCAGCGGGAGGCCGAGGCGGGTGCGGCTGGTGACGATCAGGTGCAGATGGTGGCAGCCGTGTTCGAGCAGGAACGCCAGTGCCGACCGTGTGTCCTCGTTGCTCACGCGGTGCCAGTCGTCGATGACCAGGGCGACGTGGTGGTCGGAGGAATGGAGATCGTCGATCAACGAGGTCAGAACGTACCTTTCGCGGCCGTCGCCGTGGACTTGGAGTTCACGAACCAGCTCTCGGCCGAAGGTTGGTTGTGCGACGGCAATGGACTCGATCAGGTGGGTGAGAAACCAGATGAGGGTGTTGTCGTCGTTGTCGATGGTCAGCCATGCAGTCGCCACCCCTTCCTCCCGCAGGGCCGCGAGGCGTTGAGCGGCGAGTGCGCTCTTGCCGAACCCTGCGGGTGTATGAATGAGCACCAGACGCCGATGCCCGCTGCGGCGCAGCCGCGCGAGCAGCTGCGTGCGGGCCACCGTCGCTCCCGGTGTGACCGGTGGGCGGTACTTGGTGGACGCACTCGGTGGCGGGGGTTGATCTACCTGGGTGTCGCGCTGCCGCGTCGGTAGCGAAGAAGATATTCCGACACGCCGACCCTGACCTCGTCCGTGGGTCGGAAGGGGCGGTCGTCGTCTCCGACGATCGGAAGCGGGATATCCGCCAATGCGAGACCGATCTGTTCACCCGCGTCTCGCAGCGCGCCGCCCAGCTCGGCAGCAGTGGTGGGGCGCTCCGCTGGGTCCCGGGCCATAGCCGACTCGATCACCGTGCACACCGCCTCGGGGACTCCCGCCTCTCGAAGATCGGGCAGCGGATCCGTTCCGATGCGCAGCAGCTGCGCGAAGACCTGCTCCCCCCGGCGACGGGCAAACGCCGGCCGCCCCCAGTGCGGTGAACAGCGTCGCCCCGAGCCCGTAGACATCCGAGACCACCGACGCGTCGGCGCCGCTGAGCAGTTCCGGGGCGGTGTACGCGGGGGAACCTGCCACTGGCTCTGTCAACTCGATCTGGCCCCACCTTGTCGGCTCGAGTTGGCCCCAGCCGACCCTTACTTGTGAGGGTGTGACGGCTTGAAGTGGCCCCACCCTGGTGCGGTGAGCTGGGTGTTCGGGGGTGGTCGAATGTCCGGGCTGGACGCCGCGACGTCGACGGTGTTGTCCGTCGCCGGCATGGGCTGGGGTTAGCTCGCGGCTTGGGCTGCTGCCCTGGTT
>NZ_JBFUGT010000170.1:0-13567 GCF_056402775.1 Rhodococcus sp. P3_B8 | reverse complement strand
GGGCGCCGCTGGCCTCGGGCAGTCGCGGATCGACGGATGGACGGGCCGGGAAAATCACAGGCACGTAGGGCACTGCCGTACCCAGTCGAGCTCAGGAGAGCCCGTGGGAACTCCGGTCCGGACGCGCCGCCTGCGGGCACGGTTGCCGATCCGGGTCCGCTCAGGATGAACCCAACATGGCTTGCTGATTTCTGCAACGGTTGCGGGTGAGGTCCTCGACGGAGCGGTGGGCCACCTGTTTCGGTGCCCGCGTGCATTGCGGAGTGGGATCTGTCGAGACAGTAGGTGCCCACTCGGTCCTCTCGCGCCATTGTGGACCTGTACGGGACATGGTTCTGGACGCCGGTGTCAACGGACACGATGAAGCATGGGCGGGCGGTCAGAACACCGAGGGCGCTGTGGCTATCGAGACAATGAGGCACTAGGTCAGGCCACGGGGGGCGCTGCCACGCTTCCATTCGTGGCGGCTACCTCACGCAGTGCATCGGCAACACGCGCGAGATGACGGCGCATCGCCGCCTCGGCTCGCTCGGGATTACGTGCGCACACTTCGTCGATGATTTCGATGTGTTCGGGCAGCGATACGGCCATACGTCTTGGGTGCAGCGACAACTTGAACTGAAGGCGCACTGGCCGCCCGGTTAGTTGTCCAAGTATCTCACTAGCCGAACGCTGGGCGCTGATGTCCTGAATACGGCTGTGCAGCAGGTGGTTCAGTTTCGAGTATTCGAGAACGTCGCCGGTCGCAGCGGAGGACGTGAGCGCCCCGCGCAGTGCGGTCAATTCTTCGACCTCGGCATCGGTAATGTTCTTTGCTGCCTTCGCCGCGCATAGTCCCTCGACGACCATCCGCACCTCGGTGATCTCGACGGCCTCGTCAAGTGACACCGACCGAACCCGGGAACCGCGGTTCTGGATTCGCTCGATCAGTCCCTGGGCTGAGAGTTCCTGCAGTGCGGTCCGGACCGTGCTTCGGCTGGCATCGTATTGCGCACATAGGTCGGCCTCGACCAGTCGCTGGTTGGGAGCGAAGTCGCCATCAGCGATGGCCTGGCGAATTTGCGCGGTCACGATCGCCTGCTCGCGAATTGTCTTTGCCGGCATCAGGGTCATCTCCGATCGGATCGGCACAAGGTCGTCACCGATATGCGTAGTGGGCATCGCGGCTAGGTCCGCAGGTGTCGCGGGGTCTGCGAAGGCAGAGGGTGGCCGAATGGACCGTGACACATCATTGGCGGACGACCGACTGATCCGCGCCTCGTCAACGGCCCGGGCACGCGGAAGTGCCTTTGCCTAGGCCGTGGTCGGGCGGACAACTCGGGTTGGTGCATGGGTTTTCCTAGGACGATGCTGTACGGGCAAGCGCAGCCGGAAGGTTCCGCTGGAACGGGGTTTCGTTCTGTAGTCATTGTTGCAGGGGACGGCTCAAGACACGAGCAGTTCAAACTGACTAGTTAGTTGTTATGATGGGCGGTATGGCACGGGACGCAGAAGCAACGAAGAAACGAATTCTGGACGCGGCCACGACTGAGTTTTCGAAGTTCGGGATCGCGGGAGCACGTGTCGACAGGATTGCTGCCGTAGCGCAGGCTAACAAGTCGCTGATCTATGCGTACTACGGGAACAAGGACGGCCTCTTCGACTCGGTCTTCAGCAGTCAGGTGGTGGCGTTCACCGACTCTGTCCAGTTCGATGCCACGGACCTGGCAGGTTACGTCGGACGGGCTTTCGATCTTTATGAGGACAACCCGTCGACGCTGAGGCTGGCAACCTGGTATCAGCTCGAGCGGCCCGACGGGGAGCCGCTGCAGTCCATCGCGGCATCGAATCAGTCCAAGCTCGAAAAGATCGCTCAGGCACAGCAGGAAGGGCATTTGCCGACTCAGTACACGGCCCACGAGATTCTTACTATTGTTCGCGCACTTGCCATGTCCTGGCATATCCAGACACCCGAGCTCGGCGCGGTCGCACCCCGGGACAGAGCGCGCCGACGCCAGGTCGTCGTCAGCGCGGTCGAGAACCTCCTCTCGGCCTGCGAGTGAACATCTCGGACTGCGCGCGTTCCGGTGCCTGGAGCCGCCGGTGAGAATTCCGGGAGTGGTGTGGTGGTCACTCGCAGCCCAGGAGGGCGTCCTGCCGGACTGGGTCTGCCGGCTTCGGGATATCCGGAGTCACCGCTGTGGTGCTCAACGACGACGAGGGGTCGTGCCAGAGCCGAACTACGCCATCACGTTGTCCAAACGTGGTCCTAGATATTTTGGCTGTCTGTACTCGCGACGTCGTTGCGATGAAATTTCGTTGCCAGGAAGGTGGTGGCGGAAGTCTCGATATCGCCTTTGCCCTGCAACGACAGGATGTCGAAGGCCAAGCGTCGTGTCGGAACGGATGGATTGTTCGGTCCGACACGACGCCCGGAGCTAGAGGGAGTTGGGCGTCAGCCGACGGGGTCGACTGCGGGCTGGACCGGGCGCTCTCTGGCGGTGTTACGCGCGCTCAGGCTCTTGCCGCTCGATTCCACCGTTGTCCAGACCATGGTTGCCCCGAGAACGGCAACGATCGCGACCATCACAGCGACCCACTGTGYGCCACCGTCCGCGGCGGTGATCAGAGAGGTTGCGATGACCGGGGCGAGGCCGCCGAGGATGGCGCTTCCCTGGTACGAGATCGATACCGCCGTGTAGCGAGACTCGGTCGGGAACATCTCGGTAAGTAGAGCTGCAATCACGGCCTGCATACCGATGGCGACCACTGCGAACACGACGATGAAGGCGAGGAACAGTAGAGCCGTGTTCATGGAGTTGATGGCCCAGAAGAATGGGTAGGCGATCACCACGAGTGTGAGTGCAGCACTGATGTATACGGTGCGACGCCCGACCCGATCGGACAGCGAACCGTAGAGGGGCATGGTCACAGTGGATAGAGCCCATCCGACTGCGAGTGCGGTAAGCACGATGGAGCGGCTGTGGCCGGCGCCTACCGCATAGGAGACCGCGAAGCTGCCGAACAGCGAGGACGACATTGTCGAGGGCAAGCTGGCGAAGAGTCCGCGCAGCAGTGCGCCTCGGTTATCGAGGAGTGATCGGCTCAACTTCACGGATTCGCCTCGTTCGGCGTATGCCACGAACAGGGGACTTTCGGTCACCTTCAGTCGCATGTAAAGACCCACGATGAGGAGTCCGAAGCTCAGCAGGAATGGTACGCGCCAGCCCCACGAGAACAGCTGCTCATCCGGGAGCTGGGTTGTGAGCGCCATGACGAGGGTCGATGCCACACCTCCCGAAGCCATTCCGGCCTGGCCGATCGCTGTGTAGAGGCCGCGGCGACCGTCCGGCGCGTGCTCGGCAGTCATCAGAGCAGCACCGCCCCATTCTCCGCCGACCGAAAAGCCCTGCAGAATACGAAGAAGAACGAGAAGGATCGGTGCGATTGCTCCTACCTGGTCGTATGTCGGAAGAAATCCGATCAGGCCACTGCCGACCCCCATGATGGTCATAGTCATGAGAAGGGTGGACTTACGCCCATAGCGGTCGCCGAGGTACCCGAAGACGACGCCGCCAAGGGGCCGCGCAACATAGCCAGTGGCAAGGATGGCGAAGGATGCCATGGTCCCGAGGGCGGGACTGAGGTTCGAGAAGAACAGGGGGCCGAACACCAAGGCGGCAGCCGAGGCGAAAAGTGTGTGGTCGTAGTACTCGATCGTGTTGCCGAGGTAACTGGAGATGGTTACGCGACGCACTTCCTGTTGGGAGACAACGGTGTTGCCGTGTGCCTGGTCCAGGGGAAGATCGGATGGGTCYCCACTCATTGCTGAATTCCTCTGATGGTTGGTATGCCGTGTGTCTGAAGCAGGTGAGCAGACAGGCGGCCTCGTATCCCGGGGTGTGAGGTTGGTCCTATGATTACCCTCCATGTGACGTGCGTCAATACCTAATGTCGTACCCATTCCAATGGCGGAGTCTGGACCGACAAATGGCGGGTAGCGGGCAGCGATTCGCTCACAAATGGCGGCTGAACTGCGACGAGGTATCGAATAGAGTGGTCGGCATCACACGTTTGCGCCGCCGTGGAACCGCTGAGAAAGTGTGAAATATGTGGCACGTATCGAATAATCATTGAACCAAGGGTTTACCGTAGGGGCACCCGCATGGCTCCACCCCGAATCTTGCTTCTGATCCTGTTGGCGATTGCGAGCGCGACTGCGAGAAAACGAGTTACGGGTGCGATCAGCCGCTGAGCGACTTCGTTGTGCAAGCAGCACAGTGACGTAAAGGTCTTCGGTGGGTGAGCGGCCGGTGATAGCGGACATATCCCATCGATCTGATGCAGACAGGAAACGCGACCCGATGACTCGAATCGACAGAGCCAGCTTTCGACGCCGTCTCGAAGGCAAGGACCCGATTATCGTGCCGTACACGCCGGACGCGCTCACCGCGCGGTTGTGTACGCGCCTGGGCTTCGAGGCGGGCTATCTCGGCGGCGGGGGCCTGGGGTATTCGCTGGCGGTGTCCGAGGCGTTGCTGACCCTTACCGAGCTGGCCACCGCAGTGGCTGCGGTGCGGCGTCGGTCCGCCCTGCCGCTCATTGTGGACGGGGGAGTTGGATTCGGTGATGCCGTTCACCTGACCCGCACCGTGGCGGAACTGGAGCGGGCGGGAGCGCACGCGATCGAGATCGAAGACCAGGTCGCGCCGAAGCGGGTGAGTCATCACCGCCATATCGAGCACCTCATTCCGGCCGAGGAGATGGTCAAGAAGGTACGGTTCGCCGTGCAGGCGCGCGAGGATCCTGACCTGCTGATCATCGCGCGAACCGGGGCGATCCAGAATGAGGGTTTCGATAGCGCCATCGAACGCTGCAGGGTGTATCGCGATGCCGGCGCGGACGCTGTGATGTTGCTTCCGGAGGGGTCCGAACAGCGGGCCCTGATTCCGGAGAAGCTCGACTGTCCGGTCGCCACGTTGACGTCATTGGATCTGCACACCCCTGACGAGTGGGCGGACATGGGTTACGCCCTGGTGATCGACCCCGTCACCGGCCAAACCGCCGCCTGGGCGGCGGTCACAGAGGTGTATCAGCGGCACGCGGAGGGCCGGTCCAGTGGCCGAAATCCCGCGGACGCCTTCCGGATCTGGGAGGAGTTCCAGGATATTGCGGGGCTCGAGGAGTTGTATGCGATCGAGCGCGAAACCACGGAGCCGGGAACGTAAGTTCCGCCGAAATCTATTTGCTCTACCCTCTTGCTAGGAGGTTGGTCCTATGATTAGCCTAATTGATGAAACAACATCCGTTTCGGAAAGTGCGAGGTCCTGATGCTTCAACCTGAACTCAACGAACGACTCAGCCGCGTCGGCAAGGGAACTCCCGCTGGAGAGCTCTACCGGCGGTATTGGCTGCCGGTCGCCGCCGCGACAGAGCTCGACGAGAACCCGGTCAAGCCGGTGCGCATCCTCGGTGAAGACCTGGTGCTCTTCCGTTCGGAGGCGGGAGAATTGGGTTTGGTCACACGGAAGTGCCCGCACCGGGGTGCGTCGTTGGCGTACGGTTTCCCGGACGGGCCAGGACTGCGATGTGCTTACCACGGGTGGCTCTTCGACGGCACGGGTAGTTGCCTCGAACAACCCAATCAGGAACCGGCCTCGCCGCGCCTGCGAGAGCGCGCCTCGATCACCGGCTATCCGGTGCGTGAGCTCGCCGGCCTGATTTTCGCCTACCTCGGTGAAGGGCCCACCCCGGCGCTGCCCCTGCTCGATCTGTTCACGCTCGAGGAAAACGACACGCAGTTTCGGGACATCGGATCGGCGATCRTCCCCTGCAACTGGCTCCAGATCATGGAGAACTCATTCGATCCCACCCACGTCGAGTGGTTGCACGGCAAGTACTTCAACTACACCCTCGAACGTGCCGGAGAGGAGCCGACCGAACTGGCCGGTCACCACATCAAGATCGGCTTCGATCTCGTCGACTACGGCATCATCAAGCGTCGTCTTCGTGAAGGCCAGACCGAGGAGTCCGAGGACTGGCGGACCGGACACCCGGTGTACTTCCCCCACATTCTCAAGGTGGGCGGATACGGACTGCAGTCGCTGCAAATTCGTGTTCCCGTCGACGACACGAACACCCTGCACTTCTGGTACTGCTGGTTCGACGTGGAGGAGAAGTTCTCCCATCTGGTCCAGCAGGTCCGACAGCTTCCTGACATCTACGACGTCAAGTTGCAGAACGACGACGGAACCTTCCGTATGGACACCATCGACTCGCAGGACGCGATGGTGTGGGTGACGCAAGGACCGATTGCGAGCCGCCACGACGAGAACCTCAGCTCCTCGGATCAGGGCATCGCTCTATTCCGGACCCTGCTCCGCAAGCAGCTCGACTCGAACGAGGCGGGCGAACCAGTGATGAACGTGTACGACCCGGCCACCGAAAGCAATGTCATCGAGCTTCCCATGGAGCGTAAGGAACTCGGCTTCGGCGGCGCCTCCAAGGGCAACCCCGTCTCGGCGTTCCTGCGGACCCAGAGCCTGTACAGTCCTCGACTGACCGCGCTCTCGAAACTGATCGATGCCGAGGCGGAGCAAGCGAGCCGAGTCCCTTCATGAGAACCGATCTCATCGAGTTCGCCAGGAATTCCAATCCGAACCGCCAACCCTGCGAACACCCAGGGCACGTGAAAACCGGCAGTATCTGCGCGGTCTGCGGAGAGTGGCTCCCGACCGCAGTGTGCCGGGAACGCGATTGTGGGTGGATCGTGGCCATCGGTGAGGACACCATCATCGCGGCCGTCGAGCACTACCAACAGACCCGCCACCCGGTTCGGGTGTACACCGAATAGCCCCGCCGGCAATCCCGCTACCTATTTCCTTCATCACACAAACTCTTCAAACCAAGGAGCATTGTTCATGCCTCGCAAGGTAATTGACGTACACGGCCACATCGTGGCCCCGTCGGAGCTCTACAGCTACCGTGAGTTCCTCATCGGCACCCGCGGTCACTACGGCCGCCGTCTCAAGGGCTTCTCCGAGGCGCGCGAGGGTATGAGCCACGGCCGGACCGGAGTCATCCCCCCGGAGGAGCTCGAGCACTTCGCCCGCGAGCACATCTCCTGGCTCGACCACGTAGGCACAGACGTGCAGCTGGTGTCGGCCCGCCCGTACAGCCTCATGCACTCGGAGAAGCCGGCTCGCATCGTCCACTGGTGGGCGCAGACGGTCAACGACGCCATCGCCACCCAGTCCGCCTTCTTCCCGGATCGCCTGCAGGGAATGGCCAACCTCCCGCTGGCATGGAACGCCCCGATCGAAGACTGCTTCGACGAACTCGACCGTTGCATGAACGACCTGGGCTTCGTTGGTGTGCTCCTCAACCCCGATCCGAGCGAAGGCCGTGCACCGCAGGAGGTTCCGGGCTTGGGCGACGAGTACTGGTACCCRCTGTACGAGAAGCTCGTCGAGTACGAGGCACCGCTCCTCGTGCACTCCGCCGGCTGCGTGTCGCTGCGTGAGAACCAGAGCCTGCACTTCATCTCCGAAGAGAGTGTGGCTGTGATGTCGCTCGTCCAGTCCGAGGCTTTCGAGCTGTTCCCTGACCTCAAGGTCGTCGTCCCCCACGGGGGCGGCGCGATTCCCTACCAGCTCGGCCGCTTCCGCGGCACCTACTGGGAGGGCACCGGTCGCACCGGCACCTTCGACGAGGCAGTCCGCAACTGCTACTACGACACCTCGCTCTACACCGAGGAGGCGCTGGACCTGCTCGTCAAGGCCATCGGCGCCGACCGGATCGTCCTGGGCACCGAGCGTCCCGGSGACGGCTCGCACAAGAAGACCACCACCGAAGGCTGGGCCGACGACATCGCGGCCGTGCTGCGGGGGCTGCCCGGCGCCGAGGAGAAGGGCCTGGATCAGATGCTCGGCGACACCGCCCTCGAAATCTTCCCGCGCCTGCGTAAGAACCTGGAAGCGGCAGGAGCGCTGTGACCAGCATCCTCGAACCGTCCGTCGACACCGCCGAACGCGACTCACTGATTCAGTTGGTCCGTGATTTCGCGCGCAGCGAGGTCGCCCCTCGGGTCCAGGCGTACGACGAGGCGGAGTCGATTCCCCTCGACCTTCTCCAGCAGATGGCGAGCCTCGGCTTCTTCGGTGGGGTGGTCCCCGTCGAATGGGGCGGTATGGGTCTCGATCACCTGACCTTCTCGATGATCATCGAGGAGATCTCGCGGGTCGATCACTGCCTGGGTGTCTTCATGAGCATGCCGTCCGCCCTCGTCGGCGGCGGCCTGCTCGCCTTCGGCACCGACGAGCAGAAGGAGCAGTGGCTGCGCCCACTCGCCGAGGGCCAGATCTTCGGCGGCGCCGGCGTGACCGAACCGCGCTCGGGCAGTGACGTCGCCGGTACCGAGACGCGGTACAAGCGGACCGGGGACGGCTTCGTACTCAATGGTGCGAAGGCATGGATCACCAACCTCGACAAAGCCTCCTTCTTCGTGACCTTCGCGACCAACGATCCCTCACTGGGTAAGAAGGGGCTCTCGGCGTTCATCGTTCCCGCCGACACGCCGGGTGTCATCAAGAACCCGATGCGCAACAAACTCGGATTCCGGCCGCTGTGCAGCGGTGACCTGGTGCTCGACAATGTCCAACTCGGTCCCGACGCCCTCCTCGGCGAGGAAGGCGACGGCTTCACGGTCGCGATGACCGCCGTCGAACGCGGCAGACTTGCCGTCGCCTCACGTGCGGTGGGACTCGCCCAGTCCTGCCTGGACGCATCGGTGCAATACGCGAAGGAACGCATCGTCTTCGGAAAGCCGATCAGCAGCTTTCAGATGACCCAACAGAAGATCGCCAACATGGCGGTCTCGATCGAGGCGGCCCGGCTGCTGACGAACAAGTGCGCAACCGAGATGGAGACCGGAAGCCGCGCGCGGATCGAAGCCAGCATGGCGAAGATGTTTGCGAGCGACGCCGCACAGGCGGCGGCCACCGATGCGGTTCAGATCCACGGTGCCTACGGTGTCTCCGAGGAATACGGGGTCGCCCGGGCCTATCGCGATGCGAAGGTATTCCAAATCGTCGAGGGCACCAACGACATCCACCGTCTTCTCATCTCCCGTGATGCGATCAACAGGGGAGGTCTGTGACCGTGACCGCAACAGTTCCCCGGACCGGTACGTGGGGTGAATCGAGTACACGCGACCTTCTCGCACCGCTCGAATTGCCCTTCGTCACCAGCGTGCGGGTCACCCACAGCGACGAAGCGATCGAGACGGCTCTGCGTCTCGGCGGGACAGTCGTGCTCAAAGCTGTGTCCGACGAGGTGGTCCACAAGACGGACGCCGGGCTGGTGGAACTGAAACTATCCACCTCGGACGAGGTTCGTGCGGCGTACGAGCGTCTGGACCAGAAGATCTCGGTGCTCGGTCTCGCCGACGCCGGCATCGTGGTCCAGGAGATGGCGCCGGAGGGCACCGATCTGTTCGTCGGATGGAACCGGGACGCCACCTTCGGCCCAATTCTCATCGTCGGGCTCGGCGGAGTCACGGTCGAGTTGTTCCGAGACGTGGCCCGTCACCCGGCGCCGGTCACGGCCGAGCAAGCAGCAACGATGTTGGACTCCCTGGTGTCCTCGCGACTACTTCAGGGGTTTCGCGGGGCGCCGGAGGTCGACACCGCACAATTCTGCGGAATCGTCGCGCGAGTGAGCAGGCTCGCGGTCGAGGCTCCGGAGATCGCGGAACTGGATCTGAACCCGGTTCGAATCCTTCCGGACGGCCGGTGCCTGGTCCTCGACGCCAGCGCAGTCGTCTTGCCTGTGCAGGACTCCACCACTCCCGCCGCCCCCGGACCAGACCTGACCACGCTGTTCCGGCCCCGATCGATCGCCGTGGTCGGTGCCTCTCGGGAACCGGATCGTCCGGGAGGGAAAGTGATTCGGGCACTGCGGCGCAACGGTTTCCGCGGACCGCTGTACCCAGTCAACCCGGCCGGCGGAGAGATCGACGGGCTCCCTGTGGTGCGGGGTATCGACGAACTCGTCGATACCCCGGAGCTGGTGTGCATCGCGCTCCCGGCCTCAGCCAGCATCGCCGCGGTCCGCGAGTGCGTCGCACGAGGCGTTCGCGCCGTGATGGTGTTCGCCTCCGGATTCGGGGAAGTGGGGGCGGAAGGTGCCGCCCTCGACGCCGAACTGCGTGACGCCGTCGAAGGCTCCGAGACGCTCCTGTGCGGCCCGAACACCATCGGGATCGTCAGTGCGCACCACAAGATGGCGGCGACGTTCTCGCAAGCAATCGACAGGTTCCCCGACACCCCGTCGGGGGTCTGCCTCGTCGCCCAGAGCGGCGCCGTCGCCGGCAGCCTCGTCTCACGCGAGATCTCCGACGGCTACAGCATCGGCGACTGGGTCACCGTAGGCAACCAAACCGATCTCGATGTGGCGGACTACATCAGCTACCTCGCAGGTCTCGACACCACGCGATCCATCGCGGTCTTCCTCGAGGGGGTCTCCGACGGTGCCGCCTTCCGCCGGGCACTGCACACCGCACGAGATGCCGGCATCCCAGTCACCGTCTTCAAGACCGGCGTCACCGCTGCCGGCCAACGCGCAGTCGCCTCACACTCCGGTGCTTTGGCCGGCAGTCAAGACGCCTACCGAGCCGTATTGGAGGAGGCGGGCGCCATCCAGGTCGAGGAAATGAGCCAGCTCCTCGAAGTCGCCTCCACTCTCGCGGACTACCCGACTCCACGGGGCCGGCGGGCCGCGGTCATCACGACATCCGGAGGCGCGGGCAGCGCCACCGCGGATCTGCTGACATTGAACGATCTGGACACAGCAGAATTCACCGACGGCACCGCCCAAGCCCTCGCTGGTCTTCTGCCCAAGTTCGCCAGCGTCGCCAATCCTCTCGACATCACCGCCGAGGGAGCCTTCACACCCGGCCTGTTCACCGAGGTCATCGACGTCGTCGCCGTCGATCCGCACGTGGACGCGGTCTGCATCGTCCTCACCAGCATCACCGGCAACGACGCCGTACGGGTCGCCAACGAAATCGCAGCGGCGAGGTCACGTTCGGATGTACCGATCCTCGTGACCTGGCTCGTTGCCCGCCCACTGGCGGAGGCGGGGATGACCACTCTGGCGTCGTCCGGAATCCGGGTCTTCATCGAGCCCGCCCGGATGGCCGCCGCGCTCCGCCACCTGACGAAAGGAACCTCACGTGTCTGACTCCGCCGATATCCGAGCCCTGCGGGAATCCGTTGCGCTGTCCTGCCGGATCCTCGCGGCGACTGGCTGCGTGCGGGAGATCACCGGGCACGTAAGCATGCGTGTCCCCGACAGCGACATGTTCCTCGTCCGGTGCCGCCCACCACACGATCCCGGCGTCCAGTTCACCATCGCCGATGACATCCACATCGTCGATCTGGAATCGACGAACGCTGACCTCCCGGGCGGCTATGCGTTGCCAGGCGAGTGGCCCATCCACACCGAGATCTACCGCAAACGGCCCGATGTGGGTGCGGTCGTCCACGGCCACCCACGGTCGTCCCTGCTCGTCGGAATACTGGGATTGCCGCTGACTCCGACCATCGGGGCTTACGATCCCGGCGCAATGGAACTTGCGGTTCGCGGCGTGCCGATCTACGAACGGGCAGTCTTGATCGACCGCCCGGAGCGTGGCGGGGAGTTGGCCGCCGCGATGGACGACAAGGACGTGTGTCTTCTGCGAGGCCATGGCGTGGTCTCGGTCGGAGCGACCCTGCAGGAAGCCACAGTGCGGGCGATCAAGCTCGAAACCCTTGCCGACCTGACGCTCTCGACCTACGCGATACCCGGCGCCGAACCGGCCGTGCTGACCCAAGCCGACGCCGAAGACGTTTCCGGCTTCGTCAACAGCCGTAAAGCCGCTCTGACCTACGCGGAGTGGACATGGGATTACTACCGTCACTCGCTCGGATCCGCCGCCGACGTGAGTGTCCGGCTGTAAGCCGGACAAATCAACCAGATTAGAAGGGATTGCACATGGCGTACATTGTCGGCGGCGCGGGAGTGTCACACAGCCCGCAGCTGTCAATCGAACCCGGCGGGTGGCGCGCACACGGTGACCTCGAGCAGCCGCATCTGAAGGAACTCAATCTTCCGTCGTCACCACGCACACCCGAAGAACTCGCTCGGGAGATCGAGTTTCGACAGATGGAGGCCCGCCACCAGGCATGCCAGGAAGCGCTCGAGCGCACGCGCGATGAACTGCTCGAGATGAAACCCGATGTCCTCCTGGTCGTTGGTGACGATCAGCGCGAGCTCTTCCTCGACGACATCATGCCGGCGGTCGCGATCTTCCGTGGCGAGTCCCTCGACGATCGTCCCCCGGGAATGGAGGTCTATCCGAAAACCATGGAATCGGCGTATGAGTACTACCACGCCGATGAGGAAGAGACCTACCGCACCGTTCCCGAATTGGGCCAGCATCTCGTCGAGCACCTCGTCGAAAACGGATTCGACATCGCCCAGTTCAGCGAGCAGCCCACCGGCCGCAGCCTCGGACACGCATTCACCTTCATCTACCGCCGGCTCTTCGAGGGATTGCCCCGCCTGCCGCTGGCCCCGATCATGCTCAACACCTACTATCCCCCGAACCAGCCCACACCGCGGCGGTGCGTCGAACTCGGGCAGGGACTCCGCGCCGCCATCGAAAGCTGGGACTCCGACCTGCGCGTCGCTCTCATTGCATCCGGTGGACTCACGCACCCCATCATCGACGAGGGCCTCGACCGGGGTCTTCTAAGCGCCCTCGAACGCCACGACCACGAGRCACTGGCGCAGATCCCGGTCGCAGGCCTGACCGAGGGAAGCTCTGAGATCCGTAACTGGATCGTCGTCGGGGCAGCGCTCGAGGACGCCACCGCCAAGGTCGTCGACTACATCCCCGCCTACCGGTCCACAGTTGGATCCGGCTGCGGCATGGGGTTTTTGACGTGGGC
The DNA here is from genome assembly GCF_056402775.1 of Rhodococcus sp. P3_B8. Classification (NCBI taxonomy): domain Bacteria; kingdom Bacillati; phylum Actinomycetota; class Actinomycetes; order Mycobacteriales; family Nocardiaceae; genus Rhodococcus; species Rhodococcus sp. P3_B8. The sequence continues at coordinate 593 of NZ_JBFUGT010000170.1, read as the reverse complement.
GAGATCGCTGTGAACAGCTACCGTGATCGCCTACTCGACCTCGACGCATGCGTAGTGTCCGATGCCCTCGACACGCTCGGGCTGACCGGTGGGGTCGCAGGGTTACGCCCGGTCTGGGAGGGCAGCCGCACGGCGGGCCGAGTCGTCACGATGCGCACGGTCCCCGCCGACGGACGAACGAGTAGTCGGCATCTAGGTACCGCGGCGATCGAGCGGGCCGACGCCGGCGATGTCATCGTCGTTCAGCAAGAGCACGGCGGCACACCCACCGCCGGCTCGTGGGGCGGGCTGCTCGCCCAAGCCGCCGTCATCAAAGGCGTCGGCGGGGTCATCGTCGACGGCGCCTGCCGCGACGTAGACGAGATCCGCGAACTGAGACTGCCGGTGTCCGCGCTCACCACCGTGCCGTTCACCGCGCGTGGACGCTTCGTCGAGGACAGCGTCGGTGACCCGGTACAGATCCACGGCGTCACCGTCACCGACGGCGACTACGTCATCGCCGACGGCAGCGGCGTCACCTTTGTCGCCGCGTCGGACATCGACAGGGTCCTCACGACGGCCGAACGGCTGGTGGCAAAGGAACGCCTCATGAC
>NZ_JBFUGT010000169.1:0-13576 GCF_056402775.1 Rhodococcus sp. P3_B8 | reverse complement strand
CCCCGAGGCAGTCATCGCACTGGCAATGCTCAGCCTCGGGGGCGCTCGACCACAATTACCCGGCCGGACCAACCCACGAATGAGTCAGTAGAGCCCAAAAAGGCGCACGGGCGGCGGAGCCGCCTACAGCTGCGACACCCAGTTCTCGTTGGAGAGTGCATCGATCACGGTGCCGTCCTTGACCACGGCAGGGGTGCCGGTAGCGCCGCTCGCGGCGAGGGCCTGACGGCCCGCCTCGGCGTGCGTACGGGCCTGCTCGACCTTCGCGCCGGTGGTGATGCACTGGACGGCCTCGTCGGACGCTCCGGCGTCGCCGGCGATCTGCGCGAGCTCCTCGTTGGTGTGATCGGAGCTGCCGTTCTCCTTCGGCTGGTTCGACGGGGAGAACAGCGCCGCGTGGAACGCCGAATACGCCACGGCGTCACCGGTTTCTGCGACGCACTCGGATGCCGCGACGGCGCGGGTGGAGTAGTCACCGCTGGCCGAGAGCTGGTCGAGGAAGTTCAGGACGTGGTAGCGGACCGCCACCTTGCCGTCGTCGATGGCCTGCGCGAGTTCCTGGCCGTTCTTGTTCTCGAGTTCGGCGCAGTACGGGCACATGGGATCTTCGAAGAGGTCGACCGTGGTGGCCGCGTCGGGGCGACCGAGAAGTACGACGCCGTCGTCCTGCAGCGCCACCTGGACCTCGGAGTTCTGGACCCCGCCGTAACCGTCGTTGCGCGGCTTGCTGCGGTTGCTCTGCCAGATCACACCACCGATGACCAGTACGGCGATGACCAGTACGGCGAGCCCACCGAGAATGTAGGTGGACCGGCTGGATTCCGGCTGCGGGTTGTACTTGTTCTTCGAGCTCACGTGGATGCAGTCCTTCGACGTCGGATCGATTTACCGAATGCTTACTCTGCCACCGTCTGCTGAGGGGTCACTGAGAAAGTGGTGCGGGAGCCGAGCCCCAGTGCGAACGGGGAACGGGGGAACACGATCAGCCACACGGCCAGGGCGAGGAAGCCCACATCCCGGAGTATTTCCTTGGTGTAGTCCCAGCCGTTCACGTCGGCCGCACCGCCGCCGCCGAAGCATCCGCAGTCGATGGACAGTCCGCGGGCCCACACGGAGACGATCACGCCGATGAGCCCGAGCAGGAGCACGGCGGACACCGCGGCCGTGGCGCGGACGGCGAGCCCGATCAGCAGAAGCAGTCCGAGGGCGATCTCGAAGAACGGCAGCGTGTTCGCGACCGGCCGGACGAGGTCCTCGGGAAGCAGTTGGTAGGCGCGGACCGCGATGATCGTCTGGGCGGGGTCGGCGACTTTGAGTGCGCCGGAGACCAGCCAGACGGCGGCGAGAGACAGCCGGGCGAGAAGGGAGACGACCTTGATCCACACCCGAACGAGGGTACCGAAGACGCCGGTCAGACCGCCTCGACCGACACCTTGGGCGCCGGCTTGTTCGGCACGAGCAGCCAGCCCACTGCGGCGAGGAGCATGACCCCGCCGGTCACGCCGAATGCGACCGCGTACGACAGGTGCTGGGCGAGCAGACCCGCCCCGACCGGTCCGAGGACTCCGCCGACGTCGGCGACCATCTGGAAGGTGGCCAGCACGGGACCGCCGCGGGACTTCGCGCCCACGACGTCGGCGACCGCGGCTTGCTGCGCGGGACTCATGACTCCGGAACCGATGCCTGCGATGCCGGACAGCACCAGGAACACGAGCAGGTTCTCGCTGAGGCCCATCCCGACGGTGCTGGCGCCGCACACCAGCAGTCCGAGCAGGACGAACAGCTTCCGGCCGTACACGTCGGACAATCGCCCGGACACGATGAGGACGAGCGCATTGCCGACGGCGAAGACGGTGAGGGCGATGCCGGCGAGGGCGGCGTCGCGGTGCAGCGCCTCGACGACGAACAGCGGGACCATCGCCACCCGCACTCCGAAGATCACCCCGCCGAACGCGAAATTCGAGCCGAGGGCGGCGCGGTAGACGGGCTGCCCGAGGGCCTCCCGCAGCGTCATGGTGGCACCGGCGGCGGTGGCGTCAGGCGCCGTCAGGTGCGAACCGCGCAGGCTCACGAAGACGACCGCGGCCGCGATGACGAGGGCGATCGCGTAGATGACGAACGGAACCCGGAGTCCGAATCCGACGAGCAGCCCGCCGACGAGGGGTCCGGAGATCGATCCCATCAGGAAGCTCGTCGCGTACAGCCCGGACACGCGACCGCGGCTGTCCACCGGTGCGATGCGGATCACCAGGCCCATCGCCGACACCGTGAACATCGTCGAGCCGATGCCGCCGAGTGCGCGGAAGACGAGCAACTGCCAGTAGTCCCCGGCGACCGCGCAGGCGGCGGTCGAGGCGGCGACGATCAGGAGTCCGGTGATGTAGACCGGCCGCTCCCCCAGTTTCTGCACGAGCCGGCCGCTGACCGGGGCGAAGACCAGGCGCATGAACGCGAAGGACGAGATCACTACGGTGGCCGCCGTCACACTCACGTCGAAGCTGCGGGCGAACTGCGGGAGGGCGGGTGCGACGATCCCGAATCCGAGTGCGATGACGAAGCTGGCCGAGACCAGCACCCAGATTTCCGAGGGGAGCCGCGGGCTGCGCCCAGCGGGCAGCCCGGCTGCGCGAGTGTTCATAGTTGAATCCGATCGTAGGTGCCCCCGCTTCGGCGGCAGCACCTACCCCGGCCGAAGTTCTACTTCAGGACGTCCGCCACCAGTTCCTTGGCCGCCGCCTGCACCTGCGCGAGATGGTCCGGGCCTTTGAACGATTCGGCGTAGATCTTGTAGACGTCCTCGGTGCCCGACGGCCGCGCCGCGAACCACGCCGACTCGGTGGTGACCTTCAGCCCACCGAGGGCCGCCCCGTTACCCGGGGCACTCGTCAGCGTCGCGGTGATCGGCTCCCCGGCCAGTTCGGTGGCCGACACCTGTTCGGGCGACAGTTTCGCCAGCACCGCCTTCTGCTCCCGGGTGGCGGGGGCATCGATGCGCGCGTAGGCGGGGCTGCCGAACTGCTCTGCGAGTTCCCGGTACCGCACCGACGGTGTCTTGCCGGTCACCGMCGTCATCTCCGAGGCGAGCAGGGCCAGGATGATCCCGTCCTTGTCGGTGGTCCACACCCCGCCGTCGTGACGCAGGAACGACGCTCCCGCACTCTCCTCGCCACCGAAGCCGAGCGAGCCCTCGAGAAGACCGGGGACGAACCACTTGAATCCCACCGGCACTTCCAGCAGTTCGCGGCCGAGGCTTCCGACCACCCGGTCGATCATCGACGAACTGACGAGCGTCTTGCCCACTTTCACCGTCGAACCCCACCCCGTGCGGTGCGAGAACAGGTAGTCGATGGCCACCGCGAGGTAATGGTTGGGATTCATCAGTCCCCCATCGGGAGTGACGATCCCGTGCCGGTCCGCGTCGGCGTCGTTTCCGGTGGAGATGTCGAACCGGTCCTTGGCTCCGATCAGCGAGGCCATGGCGTCGGGCGACGAGCAGTCCATGCGGATCTTGCCGTCGGTGTCGAGGGTCATGAACCGCCACGTGGCGTCGACGAGCGGATTGACGACCTCGAGATCGAGCCGATGGGTGTCGGCGATCGCACCCCRGTAGTCGACGCTCGCTCCGCCCAGCGGGTCGGCGCCGATCCGCACTCCGGTGCTCCGGATGGCGTCGAGATCGAGGACGCTCGGCAGGTCGTCGATGTAGAAGCGGAGGAAGTCGTACCGCTCGGCCCGCTGGATCGCCCGGTCCGCGGACACTCTCCGCACACCCGAGAGGTTCCGGCGGAGTAACTCGTTGGCACGGTCGGCGATGATCGTCGTCGCCTCGGAGCCGGCGGGACCACCGTGCGGAGGGTTGTACTTGAAGCCGCCGTCGCGCGGCGGGTTGTGCGACGGCGTCACGACGATGCCGTCGGCCTGCGACTCCGGGCCGCTGCGGTTGTAGCGGAGAATCGCGTGACTGACCGCGGGGGTCGGGGTGTACCGGTTCCGCGAATCGATCAGCACCGTCACGTCGTTCGCGGCCAGCACCTCGAGAGCCGACGTCCACGCCGGCTCCGACAGGGCGTGGGTGTCGCGCCCGACGAACAGAGGACCGTCGATGCCCTGGGACGCCCGGTACTCGACGATGGCCTGGGTGGTGGCCAGGATGTGTGCCTCGTTGAAGGCATTGTCGAGGCTCGACCCCCGGTGGCCCGATGTCCCGAACACCACCTGCTGCAAGGGATTCTCGGGGTCGGGCACGCCGCTGTAGTACGCGGTCACCAGGTGCGCGATGTCTACGAGATCCTCCGGCAGTGCCACCTGACCCGCTCTGTCGTGCGCCACGAGACCTCCTGGAAATTCATCGGGATCGAACTCGACTACCCATCCATCCTGCACCCTCGCACCGGAGTCTGCCCTCAAGACGTCAATCGGAATCCCAGCCAGGCGGCGGCCAGCCCGGCTGCCACACTCGCGATCACGTAGACGACGGACGGGAGCGCCCGCCGGATCCGCAGCAGCCCCACCGATTCCACCGCGAACGTCGAGTACGTGGTCAGTCCGCCGCAGAAACCCGTGCCCAGCAAGGCGAACGTCTGCTCGGACATCGATGCCCCCGACAGCAGTCCGAGGATCAGGCACCCGGCCACGTTCACGAGGAAGGTGGCCACCGGAAAGCTGCGGTACGAGTCGACGTACCGGCCGGTGAGGTATCGCGTCGCCGCACCGAGCGCGCCGCCGAGGGCCACGAGGAGGACGGTCATGCCGCCGCCTTCCGTGCCAGCCGATGCCGGTGACCGGCGAGCATCCCCAGCCGCGCCGCGAGCAGGGCCGGTATCAGGGTGGCCACCACGTAGAGCGTCGCGGTGGCGGCGTCCTCCCGCACCGCGTCGACGGCGAACGTCGAAAACGTGGTGAAACCGCCGAGGACGCCGACGCCCAGGAACAGTCGCCACAACCGGTCCGGTCCGACCGTCTCGGCGAGGTAGCCGAGCAGCAGTGACCCGACCACGTTGATCAGCAGGACGGTCCAGATGCCCGGCCACAGCTCGGCCAACAGGAATCTCGCGGACGCACCGAGCGCACCGCCCAGGGCAACCACGGCCACCGGTTTCGTCAGGGACACGGCACACATCGTGTCACGGCGGCGGGTGGGGGCGTTCGAACTCCGCCGGGCACAAAAAATCCGGGCCGGACACCTGGTGGTGTCCGGCCCGGATCTGGTGGAGCTGCCGGGAATTGAACCCGGGTCCTCCGCAGCAAAGCTAGGGCTTCTCCGTGTGCAGTTTGCTATGTCTCTACTTGGATCTCCCAGTCTCGCAAACAAGCCAGGATGACGATCCCAGTCGCTGTTGGTTGTCCCGTTCGACTCCGCGACCGAGTCGAACGGTAAAGCCCTCTAGCTGATGCCAGTACCCGGACCGAGGGCGAACCCGGACTGACAGACACGCAGTCGCTACTTAGGCAGCGAGTGCGTAGTCGCGCTGATTGGAATCGGCGCTTATATGTTTGCAGCGACGCTTACGGTGGTCTCTTGCCTGCACCGACACGCTTCCCCTACCTCAACGTACGCAGTCGAAACCGTTCAGCCCCGTACGTGCCCCACGAGTCTCGCGGGGCCACCTAGTGTAACGCGAACCCGGTCCGGTTTCATCCCGGTTTTCGTCCCGCGTGTCGGTGGCCGTATTTCAGCTGGCCACGGCGATCATTCCGACGGCCGCGAGTGCGAGGAGCATGCCCGCCTGCTGCATTCTGCTCACCCGCTCACCGAGCATCACCATCGCCAACAACACGGTGGCGGCGGGGTACAGCGACCCGATCACGCTGACCAGCGACAGCAGCCCACCCTGGAACGCGTACATCATGGCTGCGTTGGCCAGGACGTCGAGGAAACTCACGTACACGGCGAGCTTGAGGGGTTCGCCGTGCGGCAGCACGAAGTGGCCGGCCGACAACGCGACGAGCCACACCACCGCGGTCGCCGCGGCACGGGACACGGCGAGTGCCCACATCCCGCCGTCGTCACCGATCTGGTGCAACGAGACGAAGGAGAGCGCGAACGCGATGCCGGATCCGACAGTCAGCAGCGCCACGGTCCGGGTGAAGCGCAGCACCCTGCCCCCGGCCACCTCCCCCGCGGTCTCGTCGGGAGATTCCCGGCTGACGAGGACCACGGCGACGAGGGCCACGGCGATCCCGACGTACGCAACGGGCCCGGGCCGCTCACCGAACGCGAGCCCGATCAGCACCGGAATCCCCGCGACCAGCACGGCCGTCAGCGGCGACACCACCGACATCGGTCCCGACGCCAGCGCGAGGTAGAACCACCAGACCGCCACGCCACCGGCCACTCCCGCCAGGGCTCCCCAGACGAGGGAGGCGGAGGTGAGGGTGCCCCCGGCGAACGGGGCGATCACGAGCACGATCAGCAACGACAGCGGGTACGACACGATGACGACGCGAAGCGCCGCCACCCGGCGGGACGCCACTCCCCCGATGAAATCGCTCACGCCGTAACCGATCGCGGCCACGAGCGCGAGCAGGATCGATGTCAGCGCATGCCCTTGACTCGGCGGCCGAGTTCGCGGGTCACCTCACGCTCGGCGGTCCGCCTGGCCAGATCCTGGCGCTTGTCGTAGTCCTGCTTACCCTTCGCGAGCGCGAGCTCCACCTTGACCTTGCCGTCGGAGAAGTACATCGACAGGGGAACCAGGGTCTGATTTCCCTCCCGCGTCTTGCCGACGAGATGCTCGATCTCCCGCTTGTGCAGCAGCAACTTCCGGGTACGGCGCGGCGCGTGGTTGGTCCACGTGCCCTGCGTGTATTCGGGAATGTGCAGGGAGCGCAGCCAGACCTCGCCGTCGTCGACGGTAGCGAACGCGTCGACCAGGGACGCCTTGCCCTCGCGCAGACTCTTCACCTCGGTACCGACGAGGGCGATCCCGGCCTCGTAGACGTCGAGGATGGTGTAGTTGTGACGCGCCTTGCGATTGGTCGCAATGACCTTGCGGCCCTTTTCCTTCACGTTCCGGGCCTTTCAGTCCGCGATGTCCGAGGTGAACAGTTCGTACCCTCCAGCATAGGAGAAGAGGCAAACCGAATTATTCGCGGACGTACAAGCGCAGGGTCACGTACGCGGTGACCGCCGCCATTCCGACGCCCACGAGCACCAGCACCGGTGAGACGAACAGCACGTCGCTGTTGGAGATCCTGGCCACGATGTTGGCCTCGTACACGTCGGCGAGCACGTCGTCGATGAACATGTTCTTCGCGGTGAACAGGCCGACGATGGCGAGGACGGCACCCACCAGCGCGGCGACCACCGCCTCGAGCAGGAACGGCAACTGCGTGTACCAGCGGGTGGCACCGACCAGCCTCATGATGCCGACCTCGGTGCGCCGGGTGAACGCGGCGATCTGAACCATGTTCGCGATCAGCAGGATTGCCGCGACGGCCTGCACGATCGCGATCGCGAACGCGGCGTTGCGGACACCGTTGAGGACGCTGAAGAGCCGCTCCACCAGCTCGCGCTGGTTGAGGACGCTCTCGACTCCCGGGCGGGTGCCGAACTTCTCGTTGATCACGCCGAACCGCTCGGGGTCGCTGAGCTTGACCTTGAACGAGGCCGGGAAGCTGTCGGGGCTGACGAGTGCGGCGAGCTCGGGCTGATCCTTGAACACCCGCTCCGTCGCGTCCTTCACGGCGTCGTCCCGGTTGAGGTACTCCACCGACACCACTGACGGGGTCTCCTCGAGTTCCGTGCGCAGCGTCTTGCAGATCTCCCCCTCGCAGCCCGGGTCCGACGTGGAGATGTCGTCGGTGAGGAAGATCTGCACCTCGACGCGGTCCAGGAAGATCTGCTGAGTCTTGCCGGCCATCTGCACCACCAGCAACCCGCTGCCGAACAGGCCGAGCGAAATTGCGGTGGTGAGGATCATCGCGATGGTCATGGTGACGTTGCGACGGAGTCCGGTCAGGACCTCACTGAAAATGAAACTGGCACGCATCGGGGAATCAGAGTCCTTCGTAGGAGGCTTGGGGACAGTGCTGAGGCTGGAGTGCAGGGAGGGCGGCTAACGCCCCACGCCGTACACACCCCGAGCCTCGTCGCGCACCACTCTGCCGAGGTCCAGCTCCACCACGCGACGGCGCATCGAGTCGACGATGTGGTGGTCGTGGGTGGCCATCACCACCGTCGTTCCGGTGCGGTTGATCCGTTCGAGCAGCAGCATGATGTCCTGGCTCGTCTCCGGGTCGAGGTTTCCGGTGGGCTCGTCGCACAACAGCACCAGCGGCCGGTTCACGAACGCCCGCGCGATCGCGACGCGCTGCTGCTCACCGCCCGACAGTTCGGTGGGGAGACGGTCCGCCTTCCCGGACAGCCCGACCATCTCGAGCACCTCGGGGACGGTCCGGGAGATCATCGCGCGCGGCTTCCCGATCACCTCGAGCGCGAACGCGACGTTCTCGGACACGGTCTTCTTCTGCAGGAGCCGGAAGTCCTGGAAGACGACGCCCATGCTCTGCCGCAGCTTCGGCACGCGCCGGGCGGAAAGCTTGTTGACGTGGAAGTCCGCGATGTGAATGTCACCCGACGTCGGCGACTCCTCCTTGAGGAGCAGGCGCATGAAGGTCGACTTTCCCGAGCCCGACGGGCCGATGAGGAAGACGAACTCGCCCTTGTCCACCTCGACGCTCACCTTGTCCAGGGCGGGCCTCGTGGAGGTCTTGTACGACTTCGACACATTCTCGACGCTGATCACGAGGAGCCAGTCTAGACGTTATCGAACAGTGACCAAATGAAGCGACGCGCGGACGTCATCGTCCGCTCTGCGGCGTCGCAGACGTCGTCGGGACGGACGACGTGGTCGGCGGTGTGCCCGTCGGCGGAGGCGGGAACGGGTTGGGAATCCCGAACGGCAACGTCGGGGTGGAGGTCACCTGGCTGGTCCCGGTGGGCGCCGTCTCCTGCGGGGTCGCCTCGGGTGTCGTCTCGGTGGTCGTGACCGTCTCCGACGTCGACTCGGTCGTCGTCTCGATCTCGGACGTCGGCAGCGTGGTCTCCTGGAGGGGCGCCTGCCGGGTGGGCACGACAGCCGGCGCGACGGGGCCCTGGACCACCTCTTCGGCCGGGTTCAGATACGTGTACAGCGTGTACAGCACGACCCAGAGGATGCACAGCACCAGCGTCGACGTCCGTACCCGTCCGCCGAAGATCTTGGCGGGAAGGAACGACGAGTGCAGAATCCGGTCCAGTCCGCGCCGGGGTTCGTCGGTCATCCCTCGCCCTCCGCTGCCCGGACCGTCTGGAGGTCCGGTTCGACGGTGATCCCCTGCCGTCTCATCGCGGTGGCGATGCGCACGCGCAGCGCGCGACCCACCTGGAACTGCTTACCCGGCAGGGTTCGCGCCACGACGCGAACGCTGACCTCGTCGACCGTCAGACTCTCCACTCCCATCACCGTCGGTTCGTCGAGCAATAGTTTCTTCAGTCCACGATCCGCGAAGGCCTCGACACCGACCTGGTGCAGCACCTCGTTGACCCGGTTGATGTCCGACGTGGCGGGGACCGGCACGTCGATCACGGCGCGCGCCCAGTCCTTGGACAGGTTGATCGCCTTGACGATCTGGCCGTTGGGAACGGTGATGACCTCACCGTCCGAGTTCCGCATCCGGGTGACCCGGAGCGTGACGTCCTCGATCACGCCCTCGGCGTCTTCCGACGACCCCGTCACCGCGAGTTGCACCGTGTCACCGAAGCCGTACTGGCGTTCGGTGATGATGAAGAAGCCGGCGAGGATGTCCTGCACCACGCGCTGCGCGCCGAAACCGAGTGCCGCACCGAGCACGGTGGCCGGGGCCACCAGGCTGCCGATCGGCAGGCTCAACTGATCCAGCACCTTCATCGTCGCGATGACGTAGATGATGGTGATGATCACCCAGGTGATCACCTGCGCCACCGAGTGCCGGTGTTTGGTCGCCTCGGACCGGACGAGGGCGTCGCCCTGCATGTAGTTGCTGTCGATCCGGTCGGTGACCTTGCTGCCGCCCCAATTGACGAATCGCGCCATCAGGATCGCTCCGAGGACGGTGAGCGACACAGCAAGCCCCGTCGACGAGAGCCAGTCGAGCAGGTTCTGGGTGGGAGCGAACATCGCCGCCGTCGCTTCCATAGGTATTAGGACGCCTGATTCTCGCGCATCCGCCACCGGATGCCGGATTCGAGGAAACCGTCGATGTCACCGTCGAGCACTGCCGACGGGTTGTTGACTTCGTACTCGGTGCGCAGATCCTTGACCATCTGGTACGGGTGCAGCACGTAGGACCGCATCTGATTGCCCCAGGAACTGCCGCCGTCGCCCTTGAGCGCGTCCATCTCGGCGCGCTCCTCCTTGCGCTTGACCTCGAGCAGCTTCGCCTGCAGGACGCGCATCGCCGACACCTTGTTCTGCAGCTGCGACTTCTCGTTCTGACAGGTCACGACGATGCCGGTCGGGATGTGTGTCAACCGGACCGCGGAGTCGGTGGTGTTGACGGACTGCCCACCGGGACCCGAGGAGCGGTACACGTCGACGCGGACGTCGTTCTCGTTGACGTCGATGTGGTCGGTGGTCTCGACCACGGGCAGAACCTCGACCTCGGCGAACGACGTCTGCCGGCGACCCTGGTTGTCGAACGGGCTGATCCGGACCAGCCGGTGCGTGCCCATCTCGACGGACAGCGTTCCGTAGCTGTAGGGCGCCTTGACCGCGAACGTCGCGCTCTTGATTCCGGCTTCTTCGGCGTAGGACGTGTCGTAGACCTCGACCCCGTAACCGTGCTTCTCCGCCCAGCGGACGTACATGCGCATCAACATCTCGGCCCAGTCGGCGGCGTCGACGCCACCGGCGCCGGAGCGGATGTTGACCAGCGCGTCACGCTCGTCGTATTCGCCGGAGAGCATCGTCTTGACTTCCATCGCGGCGATGTCCTCGCGCAGGCTGTGCCGCTCGGCGTCGGCGTCCGCGATGGCCTCGGCGCCCTCGTCCTCGGCGAGTTCGTAGAGCACCGGCATGTCGTCGAGCCGCGTCCGCAGTTCCTCGACGCGGCGCAGTTCGGCCTGGGAATGCGAGAGCTGGCTGGTGACCTGCTGGGCGTGCTCCTGGTCGTTCCACAGCTCCGGATCGGCGGCCTGGTGTTCGAGCTCGTCGATGCGGCGGCGCAACTCCTCCACGTCCAGCACCGATTCGACGGTACGGAGGGTGGTGTCGAGCTCGCTGAGGTCTGCGGATACGTCGGGATGCACGGTTCCCAAGGTTACCGGGTGCGCGTCCGGGCCCTCTCACCCCTGCTTCTCAGCCGAAGTCACCCCTTCGGATCACGTCGAGTCGAACCCTTGCGCACCCCGGATGCTCCTTGTTGCATGCACGGGTAGGCAGATCTTCTTGCCGCCATTCCGGACGGAGTCGAAATGACCGTGACCGACCAGTACCTGAAGAACAACGAGGAGTACGCCGCCGGATTCACCGGGCCACTCCCCCTCCCCCCGAGCAAGCACGTTGCGGTCCTCGCCTGCATGGACGCGCGTGTGGACGTCTACCGGATCCTCGGCATCCAGGAGGGGGAATCGCACGTTATCCGCAATGCCGGCGGTGTGGTGACGGACGACGAGATCCGGTCGCTCGCGATCAGCCAGCGACTGCTCGGCACCACCGAGATCATCCTCATCCACCACACGGACTGCGGGATGCTCACGTTCACGGACGACGACTTCAAGAAGTCCATCCAGGACGAGGTCGGTATCAAGCCGGCCTGGTCGGCCGAGGCGTTCTCCGACCTCGACGAGGACGTCCGGCAGTCGCTGCGCCGCATCCAGTCCAGCCCGTTCATCACGGCGACCACGTCCCTCCGCGGGTTCGTCTTCGACGTCGCCACCGGAAAGCTCGCGGAAGTGAAGATCGACTGAGTTCGCGCGGGCGCGGTACGAGTAAGCGGTACGAGTAATCTGGGCGACCGTGACCGACCTCCACGCCGACCTGCAACTCGCCCTCCGAATCGCCGACGAGGCGGACGCGATCACCAGGGCCCGATTCGGGGCGCTCGACCTGTCGGTCGACGACAAACCCGACCTCACGCCGGTCACCGACGCCGACCTGGCCGTGGAACGGGCAGTGCGCGCGACGCTGGACGCCGAGCGACCCGCCGATGCGGTGCTGGGTGAGGAGTTCGGCGGTGACGCGCAGTTCGCGGGACGCCAGTGGGTGGTCGACCCGATCGACGGGACCAAGAACTTCGTCCGCGGCGTCCCGATCTGGGCCACGCTGATCGCGTTGCTCGAGGACGGCGTTCCCACCGTCGGCGTGGTCAGCGCCCCGGCACTCGCGCGCCGGTGGTGGGCCGCGTCGGGCGCGGGCGCCTGGTCGACTTTCGACGGGTCGGAGCCCGCCCGTCTCGCCGTCTCCGCCGTCGACCGACTGGGATCGGCCAGCCTGACGTTCTCGAGCCTGTCGGGATGGAAGGAACTGGGCATCCGCGAACAGTTCCTCTCCCTCACCGACGACGTGTGGCGGGTCCGCGGATTCGGTGACTTCTTCTCCTACTGCCTGCTCGCCGAGGGCGCCGTCGACATTGCCGCGGAACCCGAGGTGTCGCTGTGGGACCTCGCACCCCTCGACGTTCTGGTGCGCGAGGCCGGCGGCCGCTTCACCAACCTGGCCGGCGCCGACGGCCCGCACGGAGGCAGCGCACTGGCCACCAACACGCTGCTCCACGACGAGGCGCTGTCCCGCCTGCGCTCGAACTGACGCCGGCGATAGCACAGCAAGCAGTTCCTGACAAGACTCCGACGGAGGAGTCCGGCTCCGCCATCCTCGGCCCCGAGGAGGACGGAACGCCGGTGTCCGTCACGAAGAATTTCTCCTGAGCCAAATTCCCGCCGCGATCCTTGCGGCGACAGGACCCAGGAGAATCGTGACTGCCCTCGCCCGACGTACCTTTCTGATGGGACTGGCGTCCGCGCCGTTCGTCCTGTCTGCTGCCTGCGCCTCCGCAGGATCGAACTCCGCTGCCCCCGTCGACGCGAGATTCGCCCGGCGACTCCCGATTCCGCCGTTGGCCGCGTCCACGGTGGACGATGCGGGCGTCCGGCACTTCACGCTCACCGCACGAGCGGGCACGTCCGAGATCCTGCCCGGTCGCGGGACCCCCACCTGGGGTTACGGCGAATCGATGCTCGGCCCGACCCTCCGCGCCCGACGGGGTGAAGCGGTCGCCTTCGCGATCGACAACGAACTACCCGAGCCGACGTCGGTGCACTGGCACGGCATGCACGTCCCGGCCAGGTGCGACGGCGGACCGCACCAGTCGATCGAACCCGGCGCACGGTGGGAGCCGTCGTGGACGGTGAACCAGCCGGCCGCCACTCTCTGGTACCACCCCCACCCGCACGGCTCCACCGAGAAGCACGTCTACCGCGGCCTCGCCGGACTCTTCCTCATCGACGACGACGCGACCGACGCCCTCGATCTACCGAAAACGTATGGTCTGGACGATATTCCGCTGATCATTCAGGACAGGCGGTTCACCGCGGACGGTGCGCTGGACGAATCGGACC
>NZ_JBFUGT010000168.1:0-13579 GCF_056402775.1 Rhodococcus sp. P3_B8 | reverse complement strand
AGGCCGGGTAGTCCTCGTCGTCGAACTTCCCGGCAGGGTCACGGTCGGGCGAATCTTCCTGAATGGGGGTGACACCTTTCAACGGACAGGGCCCCCGGCGCCGTGAGGCACCGGGGGCCGGAGCGGGATTCACTTCCTTGTTTACTGCACTTCTTCCGGCCGTCGGGCTCTTCGTGCCGCCCGGCAGCCGCCGGATGTGCCGGGGCCTTACACACTCACATCAACCCTCACCCAGCACATCCTGGTCTAGCGGTACTTCTCTGCGGGCAGTTCATCCTCTCCCGCACCTCGTGAACTCTTTCCTTGCGACAAGAGGAACTCTACAACGGCGACATCGCAATGTCTACAGTCTTCACTACAGATATTCGGAGATGCAAGGTTTCATGTCGACGGGCCACCTCTCCACCCGCGGGGGCGGAGCGGCGACCGCGCACGTTCACTCACGAACGTACCGGGAGTGAGAAAACTGGGTTCTGGTTGATCTCCGCGCACCGGCCGCCGTGGACTGGCCGCCCTTTCGTACTGGCCGAGGATTCGCTCGACGGCGATGTCGCCGGCACAATTCTCTTCGCCTTCCGCTCGAGACGGTCGAACGGACGCCCGTCGCGAAGGCACCACCGGGGTGGCCGGCGCGGTTTGTCCCGCCGCGCCGCCACCGGGTCCAAACCACCGCCCTCCGCATCCCGCGGGACTCGGTCGAGCCACCAAACATGCTGCGAGAATCGCTGATTCATACCGGCCGCTCGGGCGGTTCGGGCTGCAATTCGGGAGAAAATGTGCTCCACCGGGAAAGGTGTATCCAGTCTGGCGTTCGACCGGGCCTCAGCCGGATAAGTGCACCTGTCAGTGGTGCCATCGCACCGGACTCACCCACAACCCGGCCGCGGGTGGGCGCCGCGGCGGGGTACCGCGCACGACGACCGGGATGTGGACCGGGGTGGCAGGCTGGGTCGGAGCCCGCGGCGATCGGGGAGGCCGGACACCGGGTTCGGCCGCTGCGCGGTCGGTGACTGCCCGGTCGTGGGCGGCGCGGTGTGCGGGGTCGCGCAGCAGAGCGTAGGCGGAAAGGATGCGCTGGAGGCGTTCGTCCGCCGCCGGGTCGGGGGTTTGGTGGTGGGTGCGGGTGTCGGGGTGGTGTTCACGCAGCAACCGCCGGAAGGCACTGGCGATGTCAGCCTGGGACGCCGACGAGGAAAGGCCCAGCACCCGATATGGATCCCGCGCGGTGGCCATCACCTCACCCCTTTCGTGTGATGCGCAGGAGAAAGGTGGTTCCGGGCGTTCGGGGTGCCGGAACCACCAGGACGGGGCGGGCCCGAACCGCAGGAAGGTCCGCCCGCGCTTTTCCTGATTCTCCAGATGTCTGGGGCGGGCACTCCCCGCCCGGAACGGCCGACGAAGACCCCGTCCGCCACTGATGGCCGTGCGCCCCGGTCCATCCGACACAACCACCACGGATTGTTGTCGGGTACGCGGTCGGCGCCGTCGTGTGGTCTTTTCGTTGATCGGCGGCACCGGGCGGCGTGCCCGGGGTTCGGCGCGCCGCGCGCGAAGGATTGACAGGTGAAGGAGGCGGCAGCGGTCGAACCCCGTGAGCTGGTGCACTCGTCTGATTCATCACCCCTTTTCCGAATTGCATCACATACGAAACATACTCTTGCGGAGGGCCTTTCCGGGTGTCGGTGGCGAACGCTGTGTGGCCTGGATCTCCGGGACCGGAGGAGCCGACACCGTCCACCCCATCGAAGCGGGAGGGGATGGCCGCGGCGGACCGGCCGGCGTAGTCGCCAACCGAGCGAGCAGGACCACGGCCTGCGGCGTCAGCGCGTCGGCGAGGATGTGATCCGAATCGGCCTCGAGCACTGCGTAGTCGAGCTCGTGCCACGGCCACACCACTTGGCGTTCGCTGCGCTCCGGAATTACGGTGGCGTTCAACTCGGTGACCATGTTCGCCAATGTCATCGACAATTCACCCCCTCCCGAGCTTGTCACCTCGGTCGAGCGTCGACGGTCTCCCTGTCGACCGTGCCTCAGGCGTTGACCGCCTTCTTCTCCGAATGCCCACTACTGATTTCGATCTTGCGGGGCTTGGCCTTCTCGGCGACCGGAATCGTCAACCGCAGCACCCCGGCGTCGTAATTCGCCTCGATCTTGTCCGCATCGAGGTTCTCCCCCAGGAACAACTGCCGGCTGAACACCCCGCGCGGACGCTCGGCTACAACCATCTCTCGGTTCTCGTCGAGCGCGGACCGTTCGGCGCGCACCGTCAGAGTATTCTTGTCGACGTCCAGATCCAGCGAGTCGGCATTGACACCGGGTAGATCGAACTCCACCACAAACCGGTCCTGTTCGCGCCAGGCGTCCATCGGCATCACCGCCGGACGGGCCGCGGTGCCGAGGAACTGCTGCGTCAGACGGTCGAGGTCGCGGAACGGATCCGTACGCATCAACATCGTGTCCACCTCCTGAAACCCTCTTCATTCCACCAGGTAAACTCCAGCAGATGCTGTAGGTTTGGTATAGCATCTGTCGTAGACCATGACAAGAGGTTGTGCGAGAAAATTCCCGATCGGAGCAAAAGTGCCCGAAAAATCCGAGCGGTACGACTCCGAATCACCGTCGCTGCGCGGTGTTTACGGCATTTCGGTAGCCGCAGAGCTGTCCGGGTTCGGGGTCGCGGCGCTGCGCCTGTACGAGGACTACGGGCTGATCACCCCGGGCCGCACCGACGGCGGCACCCGCCGCTACAGCGACTACGACCTGGCCCGGCTTCGGCGCATCGCCGAACTCATCGAGGCCGGCGTCAACCTCGTCGGTATCGGCCGGGTTCTCGACCTCGAGCACCGCACGGACGAACTCGAACGCCACAACCGCCGCCTGCAAGCCGACAACGCGCAACTGCGCGCCGAGCAGGATCCCGTGACCAGTACAGACCACACTGGTGCCTCCCGTGCCCCCGAGGTCGACGCTGACGAGGACCGGTCCGCGAGTGATGCGGCGCAGCCCGGAAGGCCCCGACGGCGGTCAGCCTCCGGGCAGAATCCCCGCCTGCGGGCCGGCCCCACCCGCACCCACCGCGCCGACGAACGCGAACACCACTAACGCACCCGGCACACCGTTTCGGCACCGGCGTGCCGGGACACTCGTCAACGCGGGCATGACCGGTTACGGGCGGCGAGTCTGCTCGCTCACCGTATGTGTGCCGCAGCAGGCGATGTGCGCCGGAGATTGCTGTGACAGCTGTCGCGCCACCACCTCAGCTCCGTTCGGTCCCGGGCCGAGATAGTGACTGTGCCAGGTGCTCATCTCTCGCCGAACCGGCACCGGTCCGTGCGCGGGGCACCAGTTCGCACCAGGCGCTGGTTCCGCCGCGAATATGGGGGTGCGGATAGCACAGGGCCAGGCCCTGCTCGTCGAAGGCGGTGAACCACTCGTTCCAGGACAGGTGCTCGAGTCCGGATGTGACACCGAGGAAGTCGATCCGCAGAGCACCCGTCGCATCGCGTGCCGGTGCGCCGTGATGGGCCTGAATCCACCGGCGGATCTCGTCGTGTGCGGTGGTGATGCGGGGTGAAGTTGTCATCGTCATCGACCTCCTCGCTGCTGGGGATCGCATCCGATCGCGGGGATGGCGGGTGCCGGTCCGCCCGCGGTTCCGCTCCGCGGCCGTCTCAGGTGTCCTCGCGGCGGGCGAAGCACTCGGTGGCCGGGGTGAAACCGGGTTGGGCGAGCATGTCGATGTCGGCGCAGCCGGCCTCGCCGAACACCAGCGAGTCGGTATGCCAGACCAGGCTGACGTTCTCGCAGCCGTGCTCGAGGATCAGGTATTCGTAGTTCTTCAGCGCCACCAGTGTTTCATCTGTCATCGTCACCACCCCCGACCATATGTGCGGGCGTCCACCGCCCGCGCCTGTCCGAGCGATTACATTCTGCCACAAACCTCGTGCATCTGGGAGAGAAAATCTCGCCCTCGGCGGTGCGAGGCGGGGAGTGGCTGCCTGGGCGGCTACCGCAATGCCGGCCTTGGGTTGACCCCACCCACGCGTTGCGCGGGGCGGTAGCCAGCACCGTCGTAGGTCCTTCTGCGGCAGGAGAAAACATCCTGCAATTGCGGCATATTTTCTTGACGCTGGTTGTTGTACGGAGAGAAAATTGAACTGTCAACGGGAGGGTTTCGGCGGTGCGCCGAGGGTGCGCCCGGGGTGTAAGGAGGGAGTTGTGGCACGGGCGGTCGGGATCGATCTCGGCACCACGAACTCGGTGGTGTGCGTGCTGGAGGGGCGGCGACCCGGTGGTGGTCGCCTCCTGACTGTGACCATCCCAAGCGCGACAGCGCAAAGCCGCGGTTGCGGATTTTGCCGGTCGCACCGGCAGATCGAATCCCCCACATTTGACCGGTCCGACACACCCATCCACACCGGCGGGATCGCCCCGCTCTTTGCGCGCTGACCAGGCCCAATGGAGCATCATCGACATCACCACGGTGGTCGGGTGTTCCGCGAAAGAGAAAGAGTTCTTCGATGAAGCATCGCGCCGGCGCCGCCGACCCCTCGGACATCAGTGCGTACGTGGTCGCGGTCGCGGTCGCACTGAACACCGAAACGATGCGCCGATGGGACACGGTCACGTTCGACGCACTGGTGGTGCTACCGAAGCAGTTCCGGTACTACAGCGGACGCCGCATCCTGGTCGCTTGGAATCACCATTTCGGTTGGTCATTGGGCATCGAGGGCCAGCGCATCGACCGCATCCTGATCATCACCGGACTCGGAGTCGGGTCACACCCTCAGCCCGAGCGTATCGGCGACCGAACGGACGAACTCATCGCCGACCTGCTGCACCTTGAATGCCGAACCCCGGAGGCCTTTCCGGTCCCCACGCTCGTCCACTGGATCGGTGAGGATGCCGCCGCTCCCGAACCGCGGGAGCGGTAACGATCGAACCGGCGAGGCCGGAACAGGCCTGCCTGGTTGATCTCCCACCCGGGATCTACACGGAATCCCCCGCTGCTTCACCGCCCGGTTCGCGCTTCGACAGGCGATCAGTGGTGCAGTCCTGCATGAACTTGCGGGCAACTTGGTTGAGTTTGGTGTTCGTGCGCTGGGAAATCTGCTTGAGATGCCGAAACGCCTGATCGCTGGTGAACCCGTGAACGGCCATCAGCACACCCTTGGCTTGATCGATCTCCGCCCGCGAGACCAACGCAGTCGCGAGTTGTTCGGCGTGCGTGCTGGCATGCTGCCAACCCCGCGCATTGCCGATCGCGGCCGACGCTGCGGTAGTCTACAACCGCAGCAATCGCTCGTCGAACGGGTCGAATGCCTCGACACGGTAGCTGTAGACGTTGAACGCTCCCACTACATCGCCGGGATCTCGATCATCGAGCAGAACCGGTACCGACAGACACGCCCGAATTCCGGCGTTCTCTGCGGCGATGGTGAATTCGGGAAACCGGTCGCGATCTGCGCCCGCCACTCGGACCGGACGCAATGACGTCGCGGCCTGCAGGCCCGGGCCCCGCCCAGCGGCGTACTGGCATTCGTCGAGGGCGATTACTGCGTCGTCGGTCGAGGCAACGGTGCGCGGAACCCCGTCTTCGAGTTGCGTGACGCTGACCGCATCCGCATCGGCAACCGCCACAAGGGCGGTTTTCGCGAGCCGACCCAGCACCGTCTCGAGATTCTGCGTCGCCGCCTCACCCCGCAGTGCTGCCACCCCCTCGATGACGACGTCCAATGCATTGGTCGCCGACATGTCACCAACTAGCTCGGCGGCCATCTCACATACCTCTTTCAGACGCCATCTCACATACCTCTTTCAGGCATTGTGCTCATGACTAACCAATTGAAAGCGCGGTAACGGCGCCCGCCGGTTGGCTGTACTCGAAATCCCTGATCCTGCATCGCCGTCAGGAACGGTCGTCGGCGGTCCGATCCCGCAGATCGCGCCGCGCGTCGGCGAGTTGTTCTTCGAGCGAGACGATGCGGCACGCGGCTTCCACGGCGGTGCCGTTACTGACCAGCTCGCGTACGCGGGAGACGAGGCGGAGTTGGTTCCGCGAATACCGGCGATGCCCACCCGGAGAACGTTGCGCCACCACCAAACCCATGTCGTCGAGACTGCGGAGAAAGGCGGCGGTGACACCGAGGGTGTCGACGGCGCGGCCCATGCTGAACGCCGGATAGTCGTCATTGTCGAGTTCGTTCCTCGATGTTTTACGGTCAGGGTTCTCGTCCACGAATACCTCRCTGCTTCTTCATGGTCGGGGCGGGACTGCGCCTGCGGTACCGGGGTCCCCCCCGCGTTCACCACGGTGTCAGCGGCCGCCGGTACCCCGACATTCGATGCACAGCTTTCAGGTCTCGTGAGTTACGCAACACCTGCCTCTCGACTCGAGACCCCGCGCCTACGGATGAACAGTCTCATTCGTCAGATGCGGGTTCCGGGTACGGAACCCGCATCTGGAAGAGTTCCGCTCCCGTCGGTGTCTTGTCGGGGCGGCCCCCGGAGGGGTCGTCTCCGCCGATCTGCGGTCAATATTATGCCGATGACTGGAGGCAGTCTACAGTCAGCACTACAGAAATTTCGTGCCGCTGCCATCGAAGCCCGAATCGCCGACGTGCCCGCGACCGACGACGACGCCGCGGTAGTGGCGACCCTGATCCAAGGTCTGTCGTCACCGCCCACCGCGCTCCTCCGGGGCTACACCCCCAGCCCAGTGGATACGCACGCGGCGTACTGGCGCGCCGCCCGCGACGGAATCGACGGGCACGGTATCGACCCGGTCTCCGGGCATCTGGTCCCCGCCACCGACCC
Source organism: Rhodococcus sp. P3_B8 (assembly GCF_056402775.1). Classification (NCBI taxonomy): domain Bacteria; kingdom Bacillati; phylum Actinomycetota; class Actinomycetes; order Mycobacteriales; family Nocardiaceae; genus Rhodococcus; species Rhodococcus sp. P3_B8. Next base: position 6,763 of record NZ_JBFUGT010000168.1, on the reverse strand, counting down.
GATCCTGCGCCTGCTCGACCACCTTCGCCCCGCCCTGGGTCGCACCAGCGACTACCACCGGGCGCACCAGGCCCACCAGCGGTCCTCGCCCGCGGCACCGGCGCCATCCAGCAACGCCGCACCTTGGAAACAGGCACCGCAGAACCGCTCGACATAACGGACCACCCTCGCCCACCAATCTGCACATCAGAGTTGGGTTATTTTGTTGCCCCGGAGCATATTCGACTGTCGGCGCTCACCGTGGCGGTGGTGCGGCCGAGCTACCGTCCCGATCCCGGTTTGGCGAGGACCTTGTGTGCGGCCGCCTCGACCGCGTCCGGCGTGGCGGCGCCGAGCGTAGCCATCACCTTCGACAGCACGGAACTGGCGACCACCTTCCGCTCGCCCCGCCACATCGCGTCGTACCCCTGCTTCGCGACCGCGGCGGGATCATCCTTCGGGCCCTGCCCCAGCGCCGTGTCGCCCAATCTCGCCCGCGCGAAGAAGTGGGTGTCCGTCGGCCCGGGCATCAGCGCGGTGATGGTGACGCTCCGGTGCCCGTCAGTTCGCTGTGCAACGCCTCGCTGAACGACTCCACGAAGGACTTCGAGGCGTTGTAGACCGCCTGGTAGGGGCCGGGCATCGTCGACGCCACCGACGAGGTGACGAGCACCTTGCCCGTGCCCCGTCGCGTCATGTCGTCGAAAACCAATTTGGCCAGGTGCACGGTGGAGCGGACGTCGAGGTGGACGACGGCGAGCGTGTCGGCGAGCGGGTATCGACGAATGAACCACCGCGTCCCACACCGGCATTGAGAACCGCCGCGGCCAGAGGCCTGCCGTCCTCCCCGACGGCCGCGTACACCGTGGTCACGCACTCCTCGGTCTTCAGGTCGGCGCGCACGGGAATGATCGTCGCTCCCGTGCAGGCGAGGTCAGCGACCGCGGAGTCGAGTGCGTCGGAGTCCGCCACCACGACGAGGTCGTACCCGTCCTGCACGAACAGCTTCGCCGGTTCCAGACCGATGCCGTGCGAAGCGCCGGTGACGAGGGCCAGTGGTCGCGGTGCCTGCGTGGTGTCCGGTTTTTCGGTCACGTCCCCTGCCTTTCGTCGGATTCCGGGTCGCGGACTCGAGTACCCCGACGGCCCACCCGTACACCCCGCCACCCTCTCGAGGAGTGTGCGGCTGCCGTAGCCCCCACGCCGTCGCTCGTCGCCCAAGAATTGGCGATGACCTTGCGCATCCAACTCGGTGGTCCCTGGGCCGTCGTGGCCGTGCGCACCCCGGACCACGAACGCACATTTCCGGCCTTCGCGATCGGCCTGCGGCCGCAGGGCTGGCGAGGCAGGATGGGAACGGATACGTGCCGCAACGTTGGGGAGGACACCAGGATGAGCAGGGCCTACGGCTACACCTCCTACGGCGGTCCCGAGACCGAGACCTGGTTCGACCGGCCGGAGCCGGCCCCGGGTCCCAGCGAGCTGGTGATCCGGGTCAAGGCCATCGGGGTCAATCCGATCGACTACAAGATCCGCAGCGGAGCGATGGCCGACCCGCAAGCCACCCCGGCCTTCCCCCTGGTTCTCGGTGTCGAAGCGTCGGGTGTCGTGGTGGCGGTCGGATCCGACGTCACCGGGTTCTCCGAGGGCGACGCGGTGATGGGCAGGTCCGCACCGGAGCACGGTAGCTACGCCGAGCACGCGGTGCTGCTCGCCGAGGCGACCGCGCACAAGCCCCCGCAGCTGAGTTTCTTGCAGGCGGCGGCGCTTCCGGTGGCTGGCGGGACCGCCTGGGAGGTGCTGGAGCGACTCGACATCGTCGAGGGCCAGACGCTGCTGATCAACGGCATCGGTGGCGGGGTCGGCGTGATCGGGGCACAGCTGGCGCGGGACCGTGGTGCCGCGGTCTTCGGTGTCGGGAGCGCGGCCAAGCGGCCGCTGGTGGAGAGCCTCGGAGCGACGCTGGTGCCGTACGACAGTGGCGACGTCGTCAAGCAGATGCGGGAACTGCTCCCCGGTGGTGTCGATGCCATCCTGGACCTTGTCGGCGGCGGACCCCTGCGGCAGGTCGCCATTTTGATCACCAACCCTGCCCGCATCGTCTCCATCGTCGATCCCGGTGTCGACGAACTCGGTGGCACCTTCCTGGTATCGGGCACCGCAGGGGTTCCCAGCATCGCCCGCCTGGTCGCCGAGGGCAAGGTCGACCCCAAGATCTTGCAGACCTACCCCTTCGATGAAGCGCCGCAAGCCCTGCGCGCGATGGAGTCCGGGCACGTGCTCGGTAAGATCGTGATCGACCTGGAACAGACCACGCGGGCGTGACCCGGCGAGGGACACATCCCGATTTCGCGGTGAAAGATTCTGATTGACAACAGCGTTGAGGTGGGCAGGTTCTGGTCGGACGTTCATGATGCCGATGACAAGGCGAGCAGCGGCATCCGACGCCAGGCTGCTGATCAGAGCCGGGACGCGGTCGATTGTGCTCCGTCGATGGGCCGGGCAGGCACTCCATGAGCGTGCATGTCGCAAGCGCGTTTCATGGCCGAGAATGCGCCGGATCCTGCTGTCGTGTGGAGGGTCACGAAGGGAACCCAGGAATTCGGATAACACACCGTTGGCCATCCGGGATCAGGTGGACGCGGACCAGGCCGATTACCGTTCCGGAGCATCATATTCAGAGTTTGCTGCCTTCTGAGATGACATGCCGCATTGCTCACACGAGGTCACGGGGTAYCGTGCGGTCCCATTCGTGGGTGGCGACGCACTGGCCGCCCTCATACGCGCGTAGCTCGGCTTGGATGCGGAAGTTTTCCGCGGTGGACGTCAGTACGGTGCGGGTGGTCGTCGACGCTTTCCAGTCTTCCCGCTCGAAGGTGACCGTCCACTCCGTTTCACCGCGAACCGACCCGAAGTCGTCACCAACCCAGCTGTAGCGCTCGTACGCCCGTCGCGCGACCTCGAGTCCGCTGTTGTCGAAACGGATGACGCCGAGGTCCTTGACGACCTCGAGAGCGGAGATATAGCGCACCAGGTCCCGTGAGACGGTCCAGTGCTCTTCACCGGGCACGAGTTGCGTCATCGGGATCRGTTGAGCCCCTTCCGGATCGTCGAACGGACGCAACGGCAATTCATCGCGATTGATGGTCGGGCGGAGGGGCAGGACGAGTCTGCTCGAGCCGGTGAATACCGACAGCCGCACCGGCTCCGGCGGCGGCCATACCAGTGGCCAGTAGGAAGTCGAGAGGGCAACCCGGAGGCGATGCCCTGCTGGCAGGGCCTGTGCCATGGCGTTGAGTTGCACACTGACCGTGTAATGGTCTCCAGGAACTAGTGTCCTGAGTCATAAATAAGCCATCGGTTGTTAAGATTGGTCATGGCAACTCGCGGTCCGCGACCGACGGACATTGTGCTGACCGAGACCGAACGCGCAGAACTCGAGGGGTGGTCGCGGCGACGCAAGACCGCTGCAGGTTTGGCGGTACGGTCGCGAATCATCCTCGCTGCTGCCGATGGTGGATCGAATACCGAAGTGGCGCAGAGGCTGGGGTTGAACCGAGGCACGGTGCGGCGGTGGCGCGACAGGTTCGTCGAGGACCGATGCGACGGGTTGCTCGACGAACCACGCCCCGGCCGTCCCCGGACGATCGACGACGACAAGATCAAGGATCTGATTACCTCGACCCTCGAAACGACACCGAAGAACGCCACACACTGGTCCACACGATCGATGGCAGAGCATCTCGATATCTCGCAATCGACGGTCTCGAGGGTGTGGCGCGCGTTCGGTTTGGCCCCACACAAACAGGACTCATGGAAACTGTCGAAGGATCCACTGTTCACGGAGAAGGTCCGTGACGTCGTCGGCCTGTACATGAACCCGCCCGAGCGGGCTCTGGTGCTCTGCGTCGACGAGAAGACTCAGATCCAAGCACTGGACCGGACCCAACCGATATTCCCGATGCTTCCCACCACCCCGCAACGCGCCAGTCACGACTACGTCCGCAACGGCACCTCGAGCCTGTACGCCGCTCTCGACATCGCCTCGGGGAAGGTGATCGGATCACTCCATTCACGCCACCGCGCACAAGAATTCATCGCATTTCTCCGCAAGATCGACGCTCAGGTTCCCGACGATCTCGATGTCCACCTCGTGATGGACAATGCATCGACCCACAAGACTCCCGCGGTCAAACGATGGCTCCTCGCGCACCCGCGCTTCGTCAGCCACTTCACACCGACCAGCTCATCATGGATGAACCTCGTCGAACGCTGGTTCGCCGAACTGACCACCAAGAAGCTCCAACGCTCCACACATACCTCGGTCCAACAGCTCAACAAAGACATCCGAGCATGGATCGAGACCTGGAACGACAACCCCAGACCTTACGTCTGGATCAAGACCGCCGACCAGATCCTCGACTCCATCGCACACTACTGCGCCAGAATTAAAGACTCAGGACACTAGCGGTTCGGGGTCCTCGTGGCTCTTTCGGTGGGTCAGGTTCAGTAGGCCGTAGCTGATGCGGGTTGCTCGGCCGTCGGGTGCGACGTCCGAGAGGCGCGCTGCAACCATCGCGACCTGCTTGCTCGCGGCGAGCTCGAGCTCGACTGTGGGAGAGCCGAGAATTTCGTAGCGGTCGGTGAACTCGTCGGTGTCGAAAACCAGTGAGCCACCGTCCTCCTCGCGCTGATCGTAGGGCAGGTCTGGAGGGGCGTTGTATGAGCACCATTTTCCGGCGAACTGGCCGACCGACAGTGGTGATTCGATCGCGAGTTCCTCGACCCCTACCTTCTCCCCTGGATTGCCCACACGGTTGCGTTCGAGGGGATGTTCGCTGCAGTGGATGTCGGGTGAGGGCCAGCTCGGCTCGCCCACCCAACGGCCGGGTCGATCCTCGTATGCGGTGAGTGGCGGAACGGTCTCCTGCATCCAGATCCGCAGCATCGGCTCGTCCATGACGTCGTTGGGGACATCCTTGAGCCAGTGATCCCACCAGCGAACCACTTCTTGGAGGAAACCGATCGCGGGACCCGGCTCTCCCAGATGCGGATACTTGTGCGACCAGGGTCCGATCAGCCCCTTGCGCGGTCCGTCGAGGTGGGCGAGCAGCCGGAACACGGAGTTGGTGTAGCCGTCGGCCCACCCACTGACCGCGAGGACCGGACAGGTCACCGCAGAATAGTCTTCACAAATCGAACCGTGCCGCCAGAAGTCGTCGCGCCGCTGGTGACGCAGCCAGTCCTCGATCCACAGCCCACTCCCGGTCAGCCGCTGGTGCCACATCTGCCGCCACCGGTCCCCCACCACGGCCGGGTCCGGTGGACACGAGTTGTACGCGAACATCGTCGACGCCCACGACAGGTTGTCCGAAAGGAGRCATCCGCCCATGTAGTGCACATCATCGGTGTAGCGGTCATCGGTGGAACTCACTGTCACGATCGCGTCGAGTTCGGGTGGGCGGCGGGCCGCCACCTGCAGCGCATTGAACCCACCCCAGGAGATGCCCATCATCCCGCACCGACCCGTGCACCACGGTTGCTCGGCAAGCCACGCCAGCACATCCTCGGCGTCGGTCAGTTCCTGTTCCAGATATTCACCGGTGAGAATCCCTTCCGAGTTCCCGCTGCCCCGCAAGTCCACCCGCACCCCGGCATAGCCGTGCCCGGCGAGGTAGGGATGGTGGATCGAGTCCCGCCGAGCCGTGAGGTCACCCTGTCGGTACGGAATCATCTCCAGGATCGCCGGAACCGGCGCCGTGTCGGACCGCTCGGGACGCCAGATGCGCGCGGCCAGCCGGACTCCGTCGCGCATCGGGATCCAGACGTGCCGGTCCTCACGGACGATGGACGGAAACACGGTCACCGTGCGCATCAGCCGACCGCCTCGAACTCGAAGGGCAACGCCGCTTCAACACGTGCGAATTTGCGGGTCAACGCCACCTCGTTGGACGCCCCGATGTAGACGCGGCCTAATTCGAAGCTGTAACTGTCCTGCCCGCGCAGGTCCGACAGCCGGTCCCCCGCATGGACGGCAATATCGATCAAGGTCCCGGGCACCACTGCCTCGATCGCGTCGATTTCGTCCCGGCGTGGACTTCGACGGACGATGCCGTCGGTGTAGCGACGAAGAAAGAACTTGCCCGCTACTGCGAAAGAACCTTTGCCACTCGGGTGTTCGGGGTCTCTGTCGAGCGCCAGCCGCAACGCCACTTGATGGTTGGCGGCCCCGTCCACGTCCTCGAACAGCGTCGCATGCGACTGTGAGTGCCGCGGATTGATCTCCAGCAACATGACCGTGTCTGTGACTGTGTCCCAGAAGAACTCGACGTTGAACGTCATCCGCTCGAGTCCGATAGCCTCGACGACACGGCGCGTGATATGCGCCAGACGGATGCAGACGGAATCGGGTAGCGACGAAGGGTACTGATAGCGAAGGAAACTCGGGCAGGTGGCTGCCCGCACCGAGTCGACCACCCCGTAGACGACGACTTCGCCACGGTAGCGGAACCCCTCCACCGTCACCTGCCGCCCCGCCGCAGCCTCTTCTGCCACGCAGAAGCTGCCACCGACACCGGCGATCTCGGGTGGGAGCTCGACCCGGGCAAGGAGCGCATCGAACGGGTCACCGACCCAGCCGATCCCTTCGCGGATCTTGCCCAACGCCTGACGGAACTCGTCGACGTTGGTGACCCTAAAGGCCAGTAGGGAGGAAAAGGACTTCACCGGCTTGATCCACATCGGAAGAGGAAAAGGACTTCACCGGCTTGATGCACATCGGAAG
>NZ_JBFUGT010000167.1:0-13609 GCF_056402775.1 Rhodococcus sp. P3_B8 | reverse complement strand
GGCAGTAACTGCCCAGCTGATCCATCGAACACAACCCCGGCACCCACGCACGGCGCTGCTCGTCGGTGCCGAACCTGTCGATCATCCACGTGACCATGTTGTGGATGGAAATGTAGGCGGCGATCGACGGGCACCCCTTCGCGAGCTGCTCGAAGATGCGGGCCGCGTCGACACGAGTGAGCTCGGATCCACCCACGTCCTCGCGGATGTAGATCCCACCCATCCCCAACGACGCCGCCTTACGCAGGACATCCACCGGGAAGTGCTTGGCCTGATCCCATTCCACGGCGTGCGGCGCGAGATGCTCGGCCGCGAAGTCGCGGGCAGTGTCGCTGATCGCCCGCTCGTCATCGGTCAAGGTGAACATGGAGGTCCGTTCAGTTCATGGTGGGGATGACGAAGTGGTTGGTCTCTTCCTTCTTGCCCGAGGGCCAACGCTGCGTCACGGTCTTGGTCTTGGTGTAGAAGCGGAACGAGTCGGGACCGTGCTGATTCAGGTCGCCGAAGCCGGAGCGCTTCCAGCCGCCGAACGTGTGGTACGCGATCGGCACGGGGATCGGGACGTTGACGCCGACCATGCCGACGTTCACGCGGTTGGTGAAGTCGCGGGCGGTGTCGCCGTCKCGGGTGAAGATCGCGACGCCGTTGCCGTACTCGTGCTCGGTCGGCAGGCGGAGTGCTTCCTCGTAGTCCGCGGCACGGGCGACGAGCAGGACGGGTCCGAAGATCTCTTCCTTGTAGACGCGCATGTCGGTGGTGACCTTGTCGAACAGGGTCGCGCCGGCGAAGAAGCCGTTCTCGTGGCCCTCCAGGGTGAAGCCGCGGCCGTCGATCACGGCCTCCGCGCCCTCGTCGATGCCGATCTGGATATAGCTGTTCACCCGCTCGAGGGCGTCCTTGCTGACGAGCGGACCGAAGTCGGCGGACTCGTCGTCGCTGCGGCCGATCGTGAGCTTGGCGACCCGTTCGGTCAGCTTGGCGACCAGCGCATCCGCCGTCTCCTCGCCCACCGGGACCGCGACGGAAATGGCCATGCACCGCTCACCCGCGGAGCCGTAACCAGCGCCGATGAGGGCGTCTGCCACCTCGTCGAGGTCGGCGTCGGGCATGATGATCGCGTGGTTCTTCGCGCCGCCGAAGCACTGGGCACGCTTGCCGTGGGCCGCGGCGGTCTCGTAGATGTACTGCGCGATCGGCGTGGAGCCGACGAATCCGACAGCCTTGACGCGGTCGTCGGTGAGCAGGACGTCCACCACTTCCTTGTCACCGTTGACCACGTTGAACACGCCTGCGGGCAGACCGGCCTCGAGGAACAGCTCGGCAAGACGCAGCGGCACCGACGGGTCGCGCTCGGACGGCTTGAGGATGAACGCGTTGCCGGCGGCCAGCGCGGGGCCGGCCTTCCACAGCGGGATCATGGCCGGGAAGTTGAAGGGCGTGATGCCCGCGACGACACCGAGCGGCTGACGCATCGAGTACACGTCGATGCCGGTTCCGGCGGATTCCGTGTATTCACCCTTGAGAAGGTGCGGGGCGCCGAGTGCGAACTCGATGACCTCGAGGCCGCGCTGGATGTCGCCCTTCGCGTCGGGGATCGTCTTGCCGTGCTCGGACGACAGGAGGCGCGCCAGTGAATCCATCTCCTCTTGCGCGAGCTGGAGGAACTTCATCAGGACGCGGGCCCGCTTCTGCGGGTTGAACAGCGCCCATTCCCGCTGAGCATCCACCGCGTTCGCGATGATCGCCTCGGTCTCGGCCTTGTCGGCGAGAGGCACACGCGCCTGCACCTCACCGGTGTTGGGGTCGTAGACGTCGCCGAACTTGTTGGAGGCACCRGGGACGCGCTTGCCGCCGACGAAGTGGGATAGCTCTTGAACCATTGTGCGAACCCGTTTCCTGCTCGATGATGAAGGAGTTCCGAATATGTAGCCCATCCTATAGTTGGATGTCCATGTATGTCCAGACCATACGATCGGATCATGCAGAGTCACTCTCCCGAGGAGCTGAACTTCGTCCGCATCCTCCGGACCAACCCGTGCATCACCACCATCCTGGACCGCGCACCCCAACTCGGCCTCTCGGAGTGGTACCTCACCGCAGGCGCCGTGTTCCAGACGGTCTGGAACCACCTCGACGGCCGCGACCCGCAGTCGGGAATCAACGACTACGACCTCTTCTACTTCGACGACAGCGACACCAGCTACGAGGCCGAAGACGACGTCATCCGCAAGGCCGGCGCACTGTTCGACGACCTCGACGTGCGTGTCGAGGTCAGAAACGAAGCACGGGTGCATCTTTGGTACGAAGACCACTTCGGCGTGCCCTCGACACCCTTCACCGACTGCAAGGACGCCATCGATCACTTCGCCTCCACCACCTGCTGCTACGGCATCCGGAGAACACCCAGCGGAGACGACGAGATCTACGCTCCCCACGGATTCGCCGACCTCTTCGACATGATCCTGCGCCCGAACCCCGTCCTCGCCCCGCGGGAGGTGTACGAATCCAAAGCCGCCCGGTGGCAGAGGGAATGGCCTCGCCTGACGGTGGTGCCGTGGCCGGAGTGAGCAGTCAGTGCTTCCGCACGACGTGCTCGGGCTCTCCCGGTTTCCAGATGGTGATGTCCATGTGACCGTCGCCGACCTCCACTGCCGAGCCGCCGGTCAGGTCGGCACGGTAGCAGTGATCGAATTCCTGSCCCCGGATGTCGAACCCGGTCTCGTCGAACAGTGCCTGCGCGAAACGCTGATGCAGGGCCTTGTCCTGGACGTCGTCGACGACACCCCACAGTTTCGCGTCGCCCTCCTTCACCTCGGTGTCGACTGTCGCGGTGTGCAGGCAGAAGCGCGGATCGCGAGCCAGATCCCGGAACTTCGTGGTGTTCGGCATTCCGGCGATCCACAACTGATTCTCGAAGAATCTCGGCTCGACCGGGCTGATCCGCGGGAATCCGTCGGAGCGAAGCGTGCCGAGCATGCAGAGGTTTCCGGTCGCCGCGTGTCTGCGGGAGAAAATAGCGGCAATCCGCGGAGCAGCTTCGGCGAACTCATTCCAGCTGGCCATGCACACGACCCTACGACGAATCCCGTGGCCGCCGGGTCAGGACGCCCGCAATTGCGCGATGAGCACCGCCTCGACCTCCGACTGTCGTGCCGCGGCCGGGAGCGGCGGGGCCGCCGACCGGTAGTGGTGCCCGGTCGGGGTGCCGAGGTCGATGAGGTGAGTGTGGCCGGGCCGCTGTATCGGGCGGGCGGTCCACCCCGGTGCTTCCTTCGCGTAATTGCACGCCTCACAGAGTCCGGACCCGTTTCGCGCGGTGGTCTTACCCAATTTCCTGCGTGAGCGGATGTGATCGTGATGCCGGATCGGCGCATCACACCACGCAGTCCTGCACGTCCGATCCCGCAGGTCGATCAGCTGTCTCAGGCTCTTCGGGAACGTGCGGGCTTGCGATTCCATCGCCGTCAGCGCCCCCAACTGCGGGCACGAATACACCCGCCGTAGCGACGTCTCGGTGTCATTGTCGACGGCGTCCGCCACCAGCTGCCGCGCGATCCCCGCCGGCACCGGCCCGAACCCCTGCAGCTGCGCCGCCTCGTGCCCGCCGGCCAGCAACGTCTCGTCCGAGAGCACCAGGTTCACCGCCACCGGAACACCACCAGCAGCGGCCCGCCCGGTGCCGCGCTCGAACAACAGGTCCACCATCAGCTGATTGTGGGTGCGGCCACCACTGTTGCCGGTGGCGATCAGACTGTCCGCATCCCGCCCCAGTGTGGCCTGCAGACACACCGCCTGCTCGACCGTCATCAGCACACTCAGATACGCCATCGAATCCGGCGCCGGCCGTGTCGTCACCCGCCGCTCGGACACCGCCTTACGATGCCGGGCCACGACCGCCGCGGCGTCGAGTTCGACCGCCAACGCCTTCGCCCGTGCGATCAGACCGCGGTCGCCGACCCCGTCGAGAGTGGCCGGGTCCGAACACAACCGACGGTCCACGATGCCCCGATCCGTCGCCGACAGGCACGCCGTCTCCCGCACAAGCAGGGTGGCTCGCCATTCGTTCAACCTGCCCGACCGCAACAGGGCCAGGGTGTGCGGCATCTCGTGCACCAACGCCTGCGCGAACCCGAGATGCCGACCGCCGCGGTTCGGGGATTCCCTGCGCGCCAACGCAATCTGCGAGGCAATGCCGCGGTCCCAATCCGCCCGCGGCAACCCGGCAGCCTTGCGGTCCGCGCGGATAGACGTGGCGACGCCGTCGGTGATCACCGCCTGCACCGCACACCCGACCGACTTCAACGCCTCGATCGCATCGAGCCACTCGATCCCCAACCCCGCATCACCGCCAGCAGAAACCACTCGCAGTCGCGCCGTGAACACACTCAACTCGGCCAGATCCGGCGCAATCAATTCCCCCACAGCCAACCTCCCCCAAGGCCGTTAGAATGTATGTTCGATTCTAGCAACAGCCCTTGCCCCGTGGCAATAGTCCGCGTTGACTCATCAGAAATGCCCGCGTAGTCCATCCGTCGCCTCACCTGAAAATGCCGGCGTAGCGGTCACCTCTGCAGAGTTGTTGCTACTCAGTCAGATTTGGGTGCTGCAGACCAGCACGAGGCCGTCACCGGAGAGGACAGCAATCCTCGCCGACAGATACTCCCGACCATCGCCACCGCCACGAACACACCAACGAGAGAAGCCGCTGCCATTGGGGGCATTTCTGGATGAGTCAACGAATCAGACTTCGCGGGCATCGTGACCTGAGGCAACAGGGAGCCACCGAAGTCAGAGCCCCAGCGCCGCGGCCGCTGCCCGCGCGAGGGTTTCGTCGACGGCGTCGTAACTGCCGGAGCCACCGCCCGGTCCGCCGCTGTCGGCGACGGTGCGGCGGGCGGAGAGGTGCACGGCGTCGACCCCGGTGCCTGCGACCGCGGCGATGTCCTCGACGCGGATTCCGCCACCTGCCATTACTTGAATTCGCCCGTGCGCGTGAGCGACCATGCCGGACAGAGCTTCGAGACCGTCGATGCACCGCGGTGCTCCGCCCGAGGTGAGGACCCGGATGATGCCCGACCGCGCGAGCGTGTCGACGGCGGTCGCCCTCTCGGCGACGACGTCCATCGCACGATGGAACGTCACCTCGACCGTGTACGGGTCGATGCCGTCGAGCAGTCGGCGCAGAGCGTCGCGGTCGACGGACATGTCGGGAGTGAGTGCGCCGAGCACGACCCCGGAGGCGCCGACGTTCACCGCGGCCAGGACGTCGCGAGCCATGACGGCGATCTCGTCGGCGTCGTAGACGAATCCGCCGGGCCGGCACCGGATCAGCGGGTGCACCGCGATCCCCTGGGCCGCGACGGCTTCGATCATGCCGATGCTCGGTGTCAACCCGCCGGTCGCGCCGAGTGCGGTGCACAACTCGACGCGCACCGCGCCGGCACGTCGTGCGATCCGGGCGCCCGCGACATCCTGGACCGCCAATTCGAGTACGGGTGTCATCTAGAACGACTGCCAGGAAGGCTTGTGTTCCAGCGCATACCGGTAATAGTCGGCGAGTTGCAGCTTGCTCGCTGCGGCTTCGTCGATCACGACGGTCACGTGCCGGTGCAGCTGCATCACCGATGCCGGGCAGAACGCGGAGAGCGGACCTTCCGCGGCTGCGGCGATCGCCTCGGCCTTGCCCTTGCCGAACGCGATCATCACCAGGTGCCGGGCGTCGCTGATGGTGCCCAGACCCTGGGTGAGGACGTGGTGCGGGACGTCGTCGACGCTGTCGAAGAACCGCGCGTTGTCGAGGCGGGTCTGCTCGGTGAGCGTCTTGACGCGGGTGCGTGAGGTCAGCGCGGAGCCCGGCTCGTTGAAGCCGATGTGGCCGTCGGTCCCGATGCCGAGAAGCTGCACGTCGACGCCGCCTGCCTCGGCGATGGCTGCGTCGTACCGCGCACCTTCCTCGGCGATGTCGGGCGATTCGCCGTTCGGGCTGAGCACACGATCGGTGTCGAGGTTGACGTGGTCGACGAACTCCGAGCGGATCACCGAGAAGTACGACTGGTCATGGCTTTTCGGAAGACCGACGTACTCGTCCAGCATGAAGGCTCGTGCTCGCGAGAAGTCCAGTCCGGACTCACGGTGCCTGCGTGCGAGTTCCCGGTAGCTCCCGAGCGGGGACGAGCCGGTCGCGAGGCCCAGCGTCGCCGGACCGCGTCGCACGTACCCCTCGACGATGTCGGCGACGGTCGAGCTGATCTCCGACGGCGTCTGCCGGATTACGATTTCCATGCGAGTCCTTCCGTTTCGGCGGGCATTCCGCCGACGAACACGCCGCGGGGGCGCAGTTGGTGATCGGTCACAACGATATCGGCGCGGCGGCCCGGGGCCAGGGTGCCGCGGTCGGACTCCAGGCCGAGCAGCCGGGCCGGAGTCCTGGTGGCGGAAGCGACGGCGTCGACGAGTCCGATGCCGCTGTCCACGACTGCGGTGCGCACCACGTCCAGCAGCCGTGCTGTGCCGCCCGCGATGGCCCCCTCGGACCCGTCGGCGGTCGCGAGCCGGGCCACACCGTGCGCGACGCGCACGTCCAGGGGCCCGAGCTGGTAGTCGCCGTCCGTGACACCGGCGGCGGCCATGGCGTCACTGACGAGGACGATCTGGTCGGGCCCGACGGTATCGAACACCATCGACACGGTCTCGGGCGCGAGATGCACTCCGTCCGCGATCAATTCGACGACGATGTCGCCGCGACCGGCCGCGGCCAGGAACGCGGCCACCGGTCCCGGCGCGCGGTGGTGCAGCGGCGGCATCGCGTTGAACAGGTGGGTGGCGGTCAGTGGGCCGCCGGCGGCGTCGGCGATCCTCGCGGACGTGGTCGCCGCGTCGGTGTCGGTGTGGCCGAGGCTGGGTAGCACGTCACGCCGTCGCATCGCGGCGAGAAGTTCGCCGAAGTGCGCGGTCTCCGGCGCGAGCGTCATCGACCGGACGGTGCCACGCGCGGCGTCGCAGATCCTTTCGAACAAATCGGGATCGCCGGGGATCACGGACGCGGGATCCTGCGCGCCGCACCGGGCACCGGAGATGAACGGGCCCTCCAGGTGGATCCCGAGGAGCTCACCGCGTTCCACCAGATCGGCGAGAATCCTGGCCTGCCGGAGCAGGTCCTGCTCCCCTGCCGAGACGAGGCTGCCGAGCAGTCCGGTGGTGCCGTGCTCGCGGTGATGGTCCGCGGCCTGCCTTGCCCCGTCGGCGTCGGTGTTCGGAAATCCCGCGCCGGCGCCGCCGTGGCAATGCAGGTCGATCAGACCCGGCAGCAGTATCGACGAACTCGGTTCCGGCAGCGGCACCTGTCCGCGGTACTGCGCCGCGGACCCGACCCAGGAGATTCGGTCGCCGTCGGTGGTCACCACACCGTCGGCGATGACGCCGTCCTCCACGACGACCTCGCCCCGCAGGATCATCGAGACGCTCCGGACGCGAGCGCGGCGACCGCCGATCGTGCGGACTGCGAGGACCGTGCGCCGCGTGCGGCGGCGGCCATGTCCCGGCACAGGCCGAGGTCGGCGGCGGCCAGACTGGCACGCACGGCACCCAGCGACGGGGCCACCATCGACAGGCTGGTGACGCCCAACCCGACCAGCACCGGGGCCAGCGCGGGATCGGACGCGGCCTCCCCGCAGACGCCGACGGGTGCGCCTGCCTCCGCTCCTGCCGCGCCGACCAGGCCGATCAGGTCCAGGACGGCGGGCTGCCACGGGTCGAGCAGTGGCGCGAGACTGCCCGCCATCCGGTCCGCGGCACACGTGTACTGGCTCAGGTCGTTGGTCCCGATACTGACGAAATCGAGGTGCTCGAGCAGGTCGCGTGCACGCAGCGCTGCCGAGGGGATTTCGATCATCGCCCCGACCGTGGCGATACCGGCTGAGCGGGCGAGCGCGGCGAAGCCCTCCGCTTCCTCCGCCGTCGCCACCATCGGCGCCATCACCCACAGGTCCGCGCCGGTGGTGGCCGCCGCGGCGCCGAGAGCCTCCAACTGGGTGGCCAGGACTTCCGGGTAGACGGTGCCGACCCGCAGCCCCCGCACGCCGAGTGCCGGGTTCTCCTCCGCGCCGAGGTCGAGGAACGGCAGTGGTTTGTCGGAGCCGCTGTCGAGGGTCCGGACCACCACCTTGCGTCCCGCGAACTGCTCCAGCACCGACGTGTAGGTGGCGATCTGTTCGTCGAGGGTGGGCGCGATCTGCCTGCCGAGGTACAGGAATTCGGTGCGGAACAGCCCGACGCCCTCGGAATCCGCGGTGGCGGCGCGGGTGGCGTCGTCGACGGTGCCGATGTTGACGAGCAGTCCGACGGGTGCCCCGTCCCGGGTGCGGCCGGGTCCACTCGTGGCCGCAACCCGCGCTCGCGCCTCCGCGACCTGCTCGGCCACCTCTGCCTGCCGAAGGTCGCCGGGGTCGACGACGATCTCGCCGGTCGTCCCGTCGAGCACCACCGGTCTTCCCTCGACCAACCGGTCGAGGTCGGCGCAGTTCACGATCGCCGGCAGACCGAGGGATTTCGCCAGGATCGCAGTGTGACTCGTCGGCCCGCCCTCGGCGGTGAGCAGACCGACCACGTCGCTGCCGCCGAGCATCGCGGTGTCCGCGGGCGACAGGTCCCTGGCGACGAGAACGAACGGGTACCCGGGATCGGGGATGCCGGGCATCGGCACTCCCAGCAGCACCGCGACCGCGCGATGCCCGAGGTCACGCAGGTCCGCGACGCGTTCGGCCAGGTACCCACCGAGGGCCTCGAGTTTGGCGCAGTAACCGTCGAACGCGACGCTCACGGCGTGTGCCGTCGGCATGCCGGCGCGGAGGTTCTCCTCGGCGGCGGACACGATTCCCGGGTCGCGGGCCATGGCCGCCGACACGAGCAGGATCTCGGACGCGACGCCGTCCACCTGGACGGCGCGGGCTTCGAGGTCGCCGGACACGGTCGCGAGGGCGTCCCGCACACGGGCGGACTCGGCCGTGATCGATTCGCCGACAGGGTCTTCGGCCGACGTCGCGACCGGTGTCCCGAACGAGAGCCAGGGTGCGCAGACCAGTCCCGGACTCACCCCGAGGCCGTGTACGAGAAGTTCCGTAGCCGTCGACATCAGGCGGCGTCGAGGTCGGAGGCGAGCAGGTCGGCGAGGCGGTCGAGGGCCTCCTCGCTGCCCTCCCCTTCCGCGGTGATCGTCACCTCGGTACCGAATTCGGCGCCGAGGGTCATCACCGCGAGCATGCTGCCTGCGTCCACCGGCGCGGACTCGCCGACCGCGATCTGCACCGCGACCGGTACCGCCGCGGCGGCCTGAGTGAACTTCGCAGCGGGGCGGGCGTGCAGTCCGACCTTGGAACCGATGAGGACCGTTCGTGTAGCCATGCTCACTGACCTGCCTTTTCCGTGTCGGCGTTGGTGTCGGCGTTCGTTTCCGCGTCGTCCTCCCGGCCGGGAGTGCGCAGGTTCCACTTCTTGATGACGAAGCTGAACAGGACGTAATAGATGACCGCGTACCCGAGCCCGATGGGGATCAGCATCCACGCGTTGGTGGCCTTGCCGAAGTTGAGCACGTAGTCGAAGAAGCCTGCGGAGAACGTGAATCCGTCGTGGATGCCGAGGGCGTTGACGAGCGCCATCGACGTGCCGGTGAGGAACGCGTGGATCAGGTACAGCGGCCAGGCCACGAACATGAACGCGAATTCGAGGGGCTCGGTGATGCCGGTGAGGAACGCCGTCAGCGCGGTGGAGAGCATGATCCCACCCACGACCTTCTTCTGCGACGGCCGGGCGTTGCGCCAGATCGCCAGTGCGGCAGCGGGAAGGGCGAACATCATGATCGGGAAGAAGCCGGTCATGAAGATGCCTGCGCTCGGGTCGCCGGCGAAGAACCGGTTGAGGTCGCCGCGGACCAGCTCACCGCTCGCGTCCTGGTAGTCGCCGACGAGGAACCACACGGTGGAGTTCAGGATGTGGTGCAGTCCGGTCGGGATGAGCAGGCGGTTGGCCATGCCGTAGACGCCGCCACCGACGACGGAGTTCTCGGCGACGGTCTCGCCCACCCACGTCAGTGCGGAGTTGAACGCCGGGTACAGGAACGCCATGAGGACACCGACGACGAGACCGGTGACGGCGGTGAGGATGGGAACGAGCCTGCGCCCGTTGAAGAATCCGAGGTAGTCGGGCAGTTTGGTGCGGTAGAACCGCTGCCACAGAATCGCGGACAGCAGACCCATCACGATGCCTGCGAGCACACCGTAGTTGATCAGCGCCTGGTCGCCGTTCGGATCGGTCTTGCCTTCGAGGACGACCGGCGACATGGCCTCGAACACGCCGTTGATGACCATGTATCCGACCACGGCGGCCAGGGCGGTGGAACCGTCGGCTTTCTTGGCCCATCCGATGGCGATACCCACCGCGAAGATGAGGGGCAGCCAGGTGAACACTGCCTGGCCGGCTGCGGAGATGACGGACGCGGCGGTGTGCATCGGCTCGAACCGGCCGAGGAGGTCGTCCTGGCCGAGCCGCAGCAAGATGCCGGCCGCGGGAAGTACCGCGATCGGCAGCATCAGGCTGCGCCCGAGGCGCTGTAACCCGGCAAACACCGCTGATTCCTTTTTCGGGCTGTCTACGACAGTCATATCGGCCTTCTCTGTGCGCTTCGGTCGCCGAATCGGCGTCTGGTGAGTCCCGAAACCGGTGGCGGCGAGCGCGTCGCACGGCTTCGGGAAAACTATTGTGGACCAGCACCCCCAACGGGTACTGTCCGGTCATAACCAGTTGCTAGTTTGACCAGGTGAGCACAGGATGTCAACAGGCAAATGTGATCCAGCTAACCCGTCCGACACCATTCACCTGCGGCTCGAACACGAACTACGAGGGAGAACCGATGTCCAAAGCGGACGCAATCATCAGCGGCCTCGGCGGTGCCGACAACATCGTCGAGATCGAGGCCTGCATCACCCGGCTGCGCACCGAGGTCAAGGACGGCGCCAAGGTCGACGAGGCCGCGCTCAAGGCCGCAGGCGCCCACGGCGTGTTGAAGGCGGGCAGCGTCGTCCAGGTCATCGTCGGCCCCGAGGCGGACACGCTGGCCGAGGACATCGAGGACATCCTGTGAGCCTGTCCGTGCAGGCTCCACTGCCCGGCCGCGTGCTCGCCCTGGCCGACGTGCCCGACCCCGTGTTCGCCGGACAGATGGTGGGTTCCGGAGTCGCGATCGAGCCGGCGCGTGACCGCGGCGCCCTCGACGTGCTCGCGCCGATCTCGGGCAAGATCCTCAAACTGCACCCGCACGCGTTCGTCATCCTCGGCTCGGCGGGCGGCGGTGTGCTGGTGCACCTGGGAATCGACACCGTGAAGCTGAAGGGCGAAGGGTTCACCCTGCTGGCAGCGGAAGGCGACGACGTCGACGCCGGCGACCCCGTGGTGCGGTTCGATCCGACCGAGATCGACGGCACCGGATACTCCGCCATCTGCCCGGTCGTCGTCATGGATTCCAAGCCGGATTCGGTGTCCACCGACACCATCGGGTCCGACGTGGCCACCGGCGACGCCCTGTTCGACTGGACGGCGCCGTAGAAACATCGACGTGGTGCGGGTCGGCAAGGAAGCGCCGGCCCGCACCCTTGTTGTCCGGGCGCCAACGTTGTCCAGTGCCAGCGACCTGCTCGACTCTGTAACAGACCGGTCGGTCCGAACGATCAAGGTGCCGAGACGATATGCCGACAACAAGGAGCGAGAACTATGGGTTCGTCTGAAATTTTCACCGATCTGGTCGCCTGGGGTGCCGAGGGTTTTCTGAACGGAAACCCGGTGCAGTCGGCAGTGGGTGCCGTGCTGTTCCTGGGGCTGGGACTCTGGGACCTCGTCACGGGTGCACCCATCGTCATCTGACCGGCCAGACGCTCGACAACGGAGGTACACGATGACATCGCCCATGGAGTCCGTCCCCCAGCTGTCCACGCTCGTCGGGTCCTGGACATTGGACCCCGCTCGCACCTCGATCACTTTCCACACCAAGGCGTTATGGCTACTCCCGGTCACCGGGACGTTCCACGCCGTCGAGGGCGCCGGAACGGTCGGCGACGACGGACGTATCACCGGAACTCTGGTCGTCGACGCCGCCTCCGTGAACACCGAGAACGCCACACGCGACAAGCATCTGCACTCCGCCGACTTTTTCGACGTCCAGAAGTACCCCACCATCATCTTCACCGTGACAGACGCACGCCCCGCCGGACCGGGACACCTCCATCTCGACGGCGATCTGACCGTTCACGGCCAGACTCGACCGCTCACCGTCCCAGCCCAGGTCGTCGCCACGGAGGACACCGCGACGATCACCGCCGAAGTGCACCTCGACCGCAGCAGCTGGGGCCTGACCTACACGAAAAAGGGCTCCCTGCGCGCCACCCGCGTCGTGATCAAGGCGCACTTCAGCAAATCCTGACGACGCGGACGGAACACCGCGGTCGAATTCGGTGGCTCAGACGCTGCGCTGAGCCCGCTCCCCCTGGACTTCCATCTGGAGTTGATAGCGATCGGACCGGTACCAGCTGCGGGTGTGCTCGACCGGTGTGGGGCCGCTGAAGGACACCCGGTCGAAGTACATCACCGGGGCGCCCTTCTTGATGCCGAGCAACGTCGCGATCTCCTGGCTCGCCCCGTCGGCGCTCACGGTCTGCTCCGCCCGGTCGATCGGCATGCCGTACTTGTCGGCGGTCGCCCGGTAGATCGAGCCGGTGAGGTCGAGGTCCAGCAGGCCCGGAAGCAGTGCGGCGTTGAACCAGCCGTCGTCGACGCTGACCGGTTCGCCGTCCGCCAGCCGCAACCGTTTGACGTGATAGGCGCTGGTGTCCGGGGCGATGCGCAGCGCCTTCGCGGTGGCCTCCGGCGCCGCGTCCTCCTCGCTCTGGAGCACCACCGTCGTCGGCTTGTGGCCCTGCGCCCGCATCTCCTCCGTGAACGAGGCCAGGTGGAGTTTCGACTGCACCGGACGATGCGCCACGAACGTGCCCTTGCCACGCACCCGCACCAGGTGACCCTCGTTGACGAGCTGCCCGATCGCCTCACGAACCGTGATCCGACTGACGCCGTAGTCCTGCATCAGTTTTCGTTCACTCGTCATCAGGTCGCCGGGCTGAAGTTCCTTGGTGCACTTGTGCAGCAGGATGGCACGGAGTTGCTCGTGCTTCGGAATCACGCTGTCGCGTAGATGTACGGGCATCATTCCGGCGGCTCCAGCTCTGTCAGTGGTGGGACACATCGGATCAGGCAGTCGGACTGCAAAGGTCCCGTCCGGTCCGGTCCAACCACGAGAATACGTGATCCGGACGCTCCGGCCTACCGTGCGGCCTCGGCCAACGCCTCCAGATACTTGCGCGTCATCACCCGCTGCACGACCCGGCCGGCGGGTCCACCGAGCCGGGTGAACCACCGATCCGGTGTGGAGAACGCCGAGATGGTGGCGAGCACGGTGCCGTCCGGCCGCTGTTCGACGACGAAGCTCTCCTCGCCGCGCTCGGGGTGGCCCGGCAGCGTCCCGTAGGCGAATCCGCTCGGGGTGGCCCGGCAGCGTCCCGTAGGCGAATCC
>NZ_JBFUGT010000166.1:0-13628 GCF_056402775.1 Rhodococcus sp. P3_B8 | reverse complement strand
GTCCATGGGCACGTCGTTGACCGATGCCGGCGCGCCACGGTAGTGCTTGAGCAGCAGGTACTTGGCCATCATGTTCTCCTTGGTGCGGTGCGGCCCATTGTGGCCGTTTCACTCCGGGGACGCAGCCGCGCGCGGGTTCTCGACATCCTACGGCGACATTTCCTGACCATCTTCTCTGTCGGGGTCACGATCCACCGCGGGGAAGGTGAGAGCCGCTCAGCTCAGTCGTCGGATGTGGGGCAGGGTGTCGGCGAGTTGCTCGAAGAGGGTGCGCCCCGACGTGGAGGCGCTGAACGCCCTTCTGACGACGGTGGGCCGAAATCGGGACCTGGTTTTCGACGAACCGGACCGGCTCGCCCCTGGGTGCCCGCCGGGGACCTGAGACCTCCCCTCTGGGCGTCGCCGGGGTTGCGCGGACGAAGTGCAACGTGTGGTCGGCGGGTGTGCAGGTGACGAATCCGATTGCCTGCAAACGTCCCCGGTTGTATCCGATTTGGGGTGCGTCCAGCAGGACACGAGAGGAGTGACTACGGGTCGGACCGGAGACCAGTGTCGAAAGCCTTGTATTAGGGGGGAGCGAGGATGTGGTCCGTAGCATGTAGCGAATCCTGCGGGTGCGCAAAGCGGTCCAGATCGTGAGTGGAGGCTGTGAAGTTCCGGCGGTTCGTGAGTAGCCGTACCCCGCAGTTGCATCTCGGTCATGGTGGGCCTCTTCCGTTTTGGAATCGTTCGGCGGAGCGGCGGTGTGATCGACAGGTCGACGCGGTGTCCTGCGGGCCGTTGTGCTGTGTGGGGGCGTAATGGTGTTGTGACCTGGTGTGATGGCATGYCCCCGGGTTGTTATCCGGTGTGGGTGGTGGGGCGGGCCTCGCGGGGTGCTGGTTTTGCCCCGATACCAACCCGTTTTAAATAATGGCCGTATGTACCTACTTTCGGTATCGCATTGGTGCGCAGATGGTTTCCGTGTTTGCGCACGTCGTCGTTTATCGTGCTTCGGGAACGTCGTGAAATTTGTACCGGATACGCAGGAGCATCTTTTCGGTGTCGAGATGCCCGTCTGATTCCGCCTGTTCGATCATGTCGACGAAGTTCGCTTCCCAGTCGTCCGGAGCATCCGGCGTCGTCGATAACTCTGCCTCGAGACGGTGCAGGTCAACCCACAGATCTCCACGTCGCCACCGGGCCAAGGTCGAGAGCCGTCCCACACGACGAACTCGGCAACTCGCCCCTCGATCGATGATGGCTTCGAGGCCGGCGGGATCGCCGGTCCAGGCGATCCACGCGGTGGGGACCGAATGGTGTGCGTTGATGAACAGCCGCATGGTGGATCTCCCGGTCGGTGTCGCGCCGGTGCATGGCGATAGCTGAGGCTGAAGGCATAGCCGAGGCAGTCTCCACGCGATGAGGTGTACTTCCCTGGCGGGCCTACCCTGTTCGGATCAATAGTGTGGGTGGATGCTACCCGCACGCCTGGGTGTTGTGGTCTGCCTTAGCTGGATTCGTCGCTGGCGAGGAGGAGCATGAGGTTGGTGACTTCCTCGGGTTGGCCGTAGCGGGGGAGGGGCATTGTCGCGACCAGCTTGTTGTCGCCGCGGGGTCGTCTGTTAAGGTGCTGCCGATCTTGGGTGTGGATACGGCGCCGGGATGGACGGAGTTGCCCGCGATCTGTGCCGTGGCGAGTTCCATTGCAGCGCTTCGTGTGATGCCGCGGATGGCGAATTTTCCGGCGCTGTAGGGCGGATACTCCGGCGCCGCCGGCGATCCCGTTCATGGAGGAAATCTTGGCGATTGATCCGCCGGGTTTCATCGCCCGGTGACGATCGTGGGCATGCATTTGTCGCAGTGGATGCACAGTGATGGTGTCTGCGCGTCGCGCGATATCCGGTTGACCAGGTCCGGTTCGTGCAGCAGTGCCCTGGCCATCGCTTGCCGATCAGTTGCACCCGAGCCGTATCGGTTGAGGCATGGCGGCCACCCAGACGAAGCGGGTTCGGTCGTGGCCGGATCAGTGGGTCAGCTTGACCCGCAGCTTGTTGATGGTGTCCGGGCTCAGGCCGAGCCCGTCTGCGAGGTACTTGTCGACGGTGCCGTAGTCGGCGGCCAGCTGGTCGATGCCGGCCTGCAGGTAGCTCTTGTCGACGCCGAGCAGCGGCTCCCATTTCGCGGCGGCTGCCTCGCCCTGGCTCTGCTTGATGTAGGCGAGGGTCTTGATCATCGAGTCCTTGGTGTACTCGTTGGTGAGCAGGTAGTCGTCCATGATCGTCGTCGGTGCCACGCCGGCGATGCTCAGCAGCAGGTACGTGACCCAGCCGGTGCGGTCCTTGCCGGCGGAGCAATGGAAGACCTGGGCCCCGCCGGTGTTCGTGAGACCGGTGAGCAGCGTGGCGTAGCCGGCCCGCTCAGTCGCTCCGGTGACGTTCTTGCGGTTCCCGTCCTGCATCGCGGCGCGGGCGTCCTCGGGTGTGTGGATATTGGCGATGAATTCGTCGATGTTGCCCGCAATGACCGGGATGTTGACGTAGTTCACGCCGGCGGGCAGCTTGTCCTGCTTCTGCGTGATCTCGTCGGGTCCACGCAGATCGTAGGCGGTGGTCAGGCTGAGCCCGGCGAGGGTGGCGAGGTCCGCGTCGTTCGGCACGATCGCGTTGGAGCGGTAGAAGACCCCCCTGTTGACCGTCTTGCCGTGTGCCGCCGGGTAGCCGGCGCCGGTACCCGCCACGTCGCGGAAGTTGTCGACGCTCGCTAGTCGGGGTGCGTCCGCACCCGGCGTCGTCTTGCCGTTGCCGCCCGGGCCGGGCTGGAACAGCGGGGCCGACGCCGGAGGAGCGGTGGGCTCGGCCTGGGCGAGTCCGGCGCCGCCGAGTTCCGCGAGCAGTACTCCGCCGGCGAGCAGAAGCATCCCGCAGATGCGGGAATGGTGTCTGGACATGAAGAACCTTCCAAAACTGTGGGTCAGGCCTGTCGGGAGGCGAACGTGTCAGTGGGCGCGTCCATGGCACGGCCACCTCGGCGTTCTCCGCTGAGCGTGATCGGGGTTCGCAATCAGCTTGGGGGACCGGCGATTCCTGCGAATATCCTTCGTGCTTCGTCCTGACCGTCGAGGATGCGGCTGGTCCTCGTTGTGACCCTCCAGCCGTCGCAGGTGCGGGTGAGCTCCCACCGGTTCGCCGTGACTCTGCTGACCTRATATCCGTCGCCGTCGGATCGGCGCAGGATCAGTTGCGTGTGGCAGAGCGCTACCGCAGCGTCCCCGTCCACGGTGATGTGCGCAGGGCTCATGACGTGTCCGCAGCCTTGACGCAGGAAGCCCTGGTGGGGGTCTGTTCGAACCATCGCTTCGATCTGGCCGCGTCCGTCCATGCGGCCGGTGTCGACGTCATAGACGCCGTTGTGGGTCCACAGTCCGGCGACGAGATCGGCAAGTCCGCAGTCGACGGCCGGACCGTAGGAGTGCATCAGCCGCATGATCTCGTTGTGGTCCTCGAGTAGCTGAACTCGTTTCTCCAACAACTGCATTCGGGACTCGATGTCCGGACCTCCGGGCCCGGTCATGTCGCTCATGTTATTCCTTTCCGGATGGCCGACAGGCCATCGCCGGAGGGAGTAAAGGGATGTGGTCAGTCCGGGGGGATCGGGATCGTGCCATCCAGGACGGCCTGACGGATCGTCTCGCGCAGCGCCGAGCAGTTCCTGATGTGGACCCCCTGGCGGCCCGGAACGGCGTCGACGCGGAACTGTGCGCAGGAGGTTTCGCAGTCGGCCAGCCACTGCACGGAAGTGTGGTGCCAGCTGAACTTCTCCACCATCACCCGGGTGCTGCAGGTGCTGCATTCCAACGGTTGCATGACAATTCCTCTCAGGTGGGCTTGCCTGCGGCGGTGCTGCGGGCGAGGTTGTCGGCGACTTCCTGCTTCCAAGTCTCGACCGGTTTGGTGGTGTCGAGCTCGTACTCGAAGCGGTCCACCATCTCGGGCTTGATGTCCGCGACGTTCACGTAGAACTGCTCGTACCAGCGGCGCAGCTGGTAGACGGGGCCGTCCTCGTTGGTGAGCAGGGGGTTGTCGATCCGGGTCTTGTTCTTCCAGATCTCGATGTCCTGCTCGAAACCGACGCCGATGTAGCCGATCATCGCGTCGACCAGTTGGTCGGCGATCGCGGCGGGCACATGTTCGGTCTTCTGGACGGTGATCCCGTACATCAGGACGAATTTGTCGGGGGTGATCGGGTAGTGACAATTGATGAGGATGGAATCGACGTCGAACTTGTCGTACTCGTAGGTCAGTTCGTCGATCATGAACGAGGGCCCGTGGTAGGCGGCGAGGGACCGGTGTGCCAGCAGTTGGGGGACGTCCGGGTCCGTCCATTCGGTGATGTCCTCACGGCCGACGCCGCTTTGCTCCTGGATCGCGACGTGCCCCTCGAAGATGTTCTTGAAATACGTCGGGAAGGAGAAGTGGACGTAGAAGAAGTGCGCCATGTCGACGACGTTGTCGATGATCTCGCGGCAGTTGGTGTCGATGACGATCGACTTCCACACCCACTCGGTCCACTCGGTGCCTGGCGCCCTCATCACCGGGATCGTCACCTCGGCCGGCGGCGGGTTGCCCTCCGGGTCGTGCCAGACGAACAGCAGCTCATCCTGTTCCATGGTCATCCAGGCGCGAGTGCGCGCCAGCGGCGGAACCCGTCGCGCGTAGGGGATGTCGGTGCACTTGCCGTTGCCGCCCCAACGCCAGTCGTGGAACGGGCACGCGATCGAATCGCCCTTGACGGTGCCCTGACTCAGGTCGCCGCCCATGTGCCGGCAGTAGGCGTCGAGGATCTTGATCTCACCCTTGCTGTCGGCGAACACCACGAGCCGGGTGCCGAACGCCTCGATGGAGTGCGGCGCGCCGTCCCGAAAGTCCACCACCAGCCCGAGGCAGTGCCACCCCCGGGCGAAGCGAGCAGGCGGTGTGCCCTCGTCGATGTAGCGGACCTCGTCGGTTTCATCGATATTCAGAGCAGTCATGGTGGTTTCCTTCCTTCTGGTCTTTGCTCAGGTCGCGCGCAGCCACTTGCGGCCGCGCCCCGCCTGGCGTCCGGACCGAATGCGCAGAACTTGGCGCCATGAGGCGTCCGCGTTGTGACCTCGGCCACGGGTTCCTGGCCACCCTGTCAGCGCCAGACGGCGGTGCACCACTTCCGCATCCGCTCAGCGGACGACACGCTGGTCGATCGCGGTGACCTCGCGTGTCGTCACGTGTTGCCTGCACCGACTCGCGTTCGACGGGGCCTCGACCTGCAGCGGGCGAACACGAGGCAGTTCCCGCTCACCGGAAGGGGCTCTGGTGATGCGCCGGTTCCGAAGCTGTGCTGGGAGTGCCTGTCCGTCCCGGACGGCCGGTGGCGCTCCAGGTCGCGACTGCCGCCAGGGAAGGGAGAAGCCGATGTTGCACGGAGAACGCACGGAGAACGTCCCGCCCGCGTCCACCCTCGATCGGCTGTCCCTGGTGCTGGACTGCTTTCGCAGCACGCCGGCTCTGAGCCTCACCGACCTGTCTCGCCGAACGGGGATACCACGGACGAGCACTCGTCGGATGCTCGAGCATTTGGTGCGACTGGGCTGGCTCCGTCGCCGGGGCAGCGAGTTCGAGCTCGGGGACACACTCGTCGAGTTCGGAGCGCTGTCGCTGCACCAGAACAAGTTCGACCGGGTGGTGGCCCCGGTGCTCCGCGAGCTGCATCTTGTTACCGGTCACGTCGTTCATCTCGGTATCCTCGACGGCACCGAGGTGGTCTATCTCGAGAAGGTCGGCGGCCAGACGGCCCCCAACCTTCTGACGCGGGTCGGAGACCGCATACCCGCACGGTCGTCGACAATCGGGAAGATCTTGCTCGCAACCGCCCCACAGTCCGATGATGCCTCCGCCGACCTCCGCTCCGAGACCGACAGACTCCGACGTCTGGGAATTGCGTTCGGAACCTGCGCGGCAGGATTCAGTTGCATCGGAGTGCGAATCGGTTCCCTGGGCGGAGCGCAAGCAGGGCTCTCGGTCAGCGGACCGACGAGCCAAGTGAAGTTCGACCATCGGCATGCCGCACCTGTGCGTATGGCGGCTGCAGCCATCGCACAGTACCTCGACTTCGCGTCAGTGACCCGAAGACCTGCCTGACAGTGCCCGCTGGGCAAGGCCAAGACTATTCGACGCCGCCCAGCTTTCTGGATCTCCACCTGGCCGAGATCCGCTCACCGGACTGCCGGCTTGCTCGCGTATCGACCCCGTTGGCACCGTGTTCTCATGACATCCGACCTCACCGATTCGCGTCGAGTCGATCCCGAAGGAGCAGTGAACGCGCTGTTCGAGCCGCTGCAGGTCCGCTCCCTTGCCCTGCCGAACCGCATCGTCATGTCCCCCATGACGAGGGAGCACTCACCCGGCGGGGTCCCCGGTGCGGACGTGGCCGCCTACTACCGGCGGCGCGCCGAGGGCGGCAGCGGTCTGGTGATCACCGAAGGCGTGGCGATCGACCACCGGAGCGCCGTCGACAGTCCGAAAGTGCCACGCCTGCACGGCGAAGCGGCACTTGTGGGCTGGCGCGGCGTGGTCGACGAAGTTCACGAAGCGGGCGGCCGGATCATCCCGCAGCTCTGGCACGTCGGACCACTCTGGGGCGCGATGAGCGACGTGGATCCGAGCCTGACGTCGATGCGCCCGTCCGGAGTGTGGGGCCGGGCGGGGCGCACCGTCTACCCGGACGATTACATCGCCCGTGCGAGCGCTCCGACCGCGGCGATGACCGAGCAGGACCTCGAGGATGTCATCGCCGCGTACGTGCGCTCGGCCCGCAACGCGGTCGAGGTCGGATTCGACGGGATCGCCATCCACGCCGCACACGGCTACCTGTTGGATTCGTTTCTGTGGGAGTCGACGAACCAACGCACCGATCAGTGGGGCGGCGACCTGCAGCGGCGCACCCGGTTCCCGGTGGAGGTGATTCGGGCGATCCGGCGGGAAATCGGTCCGGAGCTGCCGATCTTCTTCCGGTTCTCGCAGCACAAGCAGCAGGACTATGGCGCCCGGATCGCGAACACCCCCGCCGAGCTGTCCGTCGTACTGAACGCGCTGATCGACGCGGGAGTGGACGTGCTGGACGCCAGCATTCGCCGTTTCGACCTCCCAGCGTTCGAGGGGAGTGATCTCACACTGGCTGGGTGGGCGAAGAAGCTGACCGGAGCCGTGAGCATGGCCGTGGGCAGCGTCGGCCTGAGCAAGCCACTGCGCGACACGGGCACGCCCGAACCCGCCGACCTCGATGGCGTATTCCGGCGGTTGAAAAGCAACGAGTTCGATCTGGTCGCGATCGGGCGACTGCACCTGGCCGATCCGGCCCTGGCTCGCACGCTGCGCCGCGGTGGGCCCATCCCGACCTTCGACCGCGAACGACACGAGGGACAGCTGTACTGACGTGGATTTCTAGGTCAAGATCGATCTGAGTGTCCACGGCTGTACTCGTGCCCATCGAGCCGCACCCCCCCGACTGAACCTGCAGCCATTCGGGTTGTTCGGTGTCGAGGGAACCGGTGATGCGTTCGTGGACCGGAGATTTCGAGGTTCTGGCCGACAGTGTGGGCGCGGGTGTAGTCGTCGTCGCCGAGACGGATGGGGATCCGGTGGGCGGGGCCGGGGTTGGCGTCTTGTCCAGTCCGGTGATGATGGCCGCTAGTCTCGGGGCCGGTTGTCGTGATGCTTGACCCACCGCCCCTGTTGGTGGTCCCAGTAGCGGGTGCGATCGTGTGAGTGACCAGGCGGTGGTGAAGCGGGCGCAGCTGTGCCCGTCGCGGTTTTTCTGTGTGATCCTGTGTGTGCGCCGGGAGAACCACCGGCAGTCGGATGCCCGATGGAGGGGCTGCGGTGGGGCAGCCTGTGCGCGCGCAGAACCACGTCGTGGGTGTGGTGTGCACCCGCGCCGCCACTGATCGAACGCTCCCGCACCTCGTTCACGTCGATGTGCCAGCTGTCGTCGAGTAGCGCCGCCACGTCACCGGGTGTGACCCAATCACCGGGATCGAAGCCGTGCTCCCGCGCCGCCTCCGCGTCGCGGATGTCGTGGTGGACGACCAGCAAGATGCCACCCGGTGCGACCGCGGAGACCAGCGCACGTTCGGCGGCACGATGGGCGGTACTGCGCAAGGCGGGGTACTGGGCTGAGACCAGGTCGAAACCACCCGCGGGCACGTCGGCATCGAGCAGTCCGCTCAGCACCCAGGTGATGTCCACGTCTTCCCGGTCGGCGTGGGCCCCGGCCCGGTCGAGGGCGATGCGCGAAACGTCCAGCGCGGTCACGGCCCATCCCTGCCGGGCGAGCCAGAGCGCGTCGGCGCCTTCACCGCAACCGACGTCCAGGGCGCGTCCAGGCGGTGCGCCGGTCATCTCGTCGACAAGTGCGCCGTTGGGTTCGCCGCTCCACACGCGATCCTGCCCGCTGTAGCGCGCATCCCATTCGTCCGCCTCACGTGATGTCGTCTTGACCTCGGTGACCTCGCCCGCATCTTCCATACCAACACAGTGCAATAGCACCGACGGTTTCGGCGAGAGTTCTTGCCGTATCGGCAAGCTAGGCAATCGCAAGACGGGCGCCGGGCCGGACGTCGGCGGGCAGGGACCGGTGCGTGGTGTAGGTGCTGTCTCGGCTCCGCCATCAACGAACTCGCACGCCTCTCACGATCGGGGATGAACCCAGGGCGCACAATCGGTGAATGCCTTTTCGGTTCGTACAGGAGACAGTCCGTTTTCTCGCGGTCTCCGATCCCGGCAGGCTGCGGCTCCGTGCCGCAACCGCCACGACGATCACCGTCGTGCTCGCGATGGTGGTGCTACTACCGGGTTCCGACGTGATCGGCCAGCCACTCACCGTCGCGCTTCTCGGGACGGTTGTCGCGATGCAGTCCTCGGCGGCGGTCAAGGACAGGGATCAGCACAGCAGGGTGATCACGACACTGCTGCTCGTGTTCCCGGCAATCGCAGCGGTGTCGATGTCCGCGGCGCTGTCACACTTCGGGAAGGTCGCCGATGTGGGTTTCATCGCGGTGCTCTTCGCGGCCGTCTGGGTGCGGCGCTACGGCCCGCGAGGGACGGCTCTCGGGATGGTCGCGTTCATCTGCTACTTCTTCGCGCTCTTCCTTCGGGCCGAGCCTGGGCAGATTCCCTTCCTCGCCGTGTCCATCGTCGCGGGCGTCGGTATCTCGCTCCTCGTCCGAACAGTGATCCTGCCGGATCGGCCGGGGCTCGAACTCAAACGGTTGGTTCGGGCGCTGCGGGCCGCGTCGATCGACGTGCTGGAGGTGGCGTCGAACAGGGGTGATCGGAATCTCGATCTACTCCGCAAGAAACTCGATCGGCTCGGAAGCACCGCGCTGATGATCGACGACTGGCTCGACCGCAACGATGCAGCTCAGCTCCTGAGCGTCACGAATGATGATCTGTCCGTTCGTATCTTCGATGCGCAAATCGCTACCGAACAACTCGTCAGCGCGCTGTGGGCGCTCGACCCGAACAAGTCGTGGCCGAATTCGCTGGGGCAGGCGACCACGGCACTGGGATCGTGCCTGCAGAACAATCCGTCGGACGAGCAACTCCGCGCTGCCCGACGCCTCGCCGCCACGGCCGCAGACAAGTCCGATCCATCGACTCCGGCGGGTATCGCGACCGCCGTCGCGATGCGAGCAGTGCAGGCACACATCGCGATCCATCACATCACCAACAATGCCCTGCGAACAGAATCCGAGCCGAGGAAGAAGCCGGATGAGGACGAAGAAACGGACACCGGATGGAATCCGAGCACCAAAGCCGCGATCCAGGTAGCCGTCGCGACCAGCGCTGCAACGATCCTCGGTGAGCTCATCTCGCCCGACCGCTGGTACTGGGCGGTCCTGACGGCCTTCCTCGTTTTCACCGGAGCATCTACCCGCGGTGAGATTCTCTCGCGCGCAGGCCACCGCGTCGTCGGCACCATCGCGGGAGTTCTTGCAGGAGTATTGCTGTCCGCGTTGGTCGGAAAAAACCAGCCATTGCAGCTGCTCCTGCTCGTCGTCTGCGTATTCTTCGCGTTCTACCTCGTGACGGTCGCCTACGCATTGCTCTCCTTCTTCGTCACCGTCATGCTTGCGATGCTCTACGGACTGCTCGGCACATTCAGCATCGAGGTACTCGAACTGCGCATCTACGAAACGGCGGCCGGCGGAATCGTCGGAATAGCGGCGGCGTACTTCATCTTCTCCACCGGAACGAGATCGACGCTGACCTCGAAGATCGACGACTACCTCGATCAGATGACTGCCATCATCGACACCGCTATCGGAGCCGTCGTCCAACCAGGCCACGAGACTGACCTCGTCGCCGACATCCGGAAGCTGGACAACGCGCTGAAGGACCTTGTCACGGCGGGCAAACCCTTGGAAATGGGACCGACGACGCGGACCCGCCGGGGCGCAAAACGGTTGTTGCGGATCATGACGGCCAGCAATCGGTCGTCTCATGCACTCGCCCGAGCAGGGGTAAGCGCCGCCCGCGGCGAACCAGACAGCGAACCGTCGCAGGAGACCACGAAGGCATTGCGCCAAGCATCCGACGTCACCAAGGCAACCATCGCCGACGTCAAACGCGCACTCGCCGGCGAGCACGTAGAGCCTCCAGAGAAACTCACCGAAACCTCGGCACCCGACGTCATGCTGCAGTCGACCACCACGCCGGGGCCGGTTCGCAGTGCCGTCCGCTCGCTCAGCACCCTCAACCGCACGATGGGGGAGGCATTGACGCATGTCTGATGGCTCGTATGTACTCCCGAGCGAAGCACAAAGCAAGCCAGTCGAAGCGGGAAGCCTGCCGAAGTCCCCGGCGCTGACCCGCAACGGTGGGCTGTCTTCGCGAGGAGGCGGGGAGCTCGATTACCCATAACTCGGCCAAATCCTCAGGCGCACATGTGTGGACGAGGTTGACATCACCGACCCGCAGTCGATCGACCGGGCGTTGCGTGTCGCGGTC
Organism: Rhodococcus sp. P3_B8; assembly: GCF_056402775.1. Lineage (NCBI taxonomy): Bacteria > Bacillati > Actinomycetota > Actinomycetes > Mycobacteriales > Nocardiaceae > Rhodococcus > Rhodococcus sp. P3_B8. The sequence goes on along the minus strand of NZ_JBFUGT010000166.1, from coordinate 2,604 downwards.
ACCAATCCCGCGGTGCTGGTCGAGTTCGGGTTCTCCGGCAGCCGGTATCGATGAGGGCATTCGTTCACCCAGCGGACGTCAGCACTCCGATGATTGCAATCGCGATCGCCGAGGCGGCGCCACAGATTGTCCAGGCCTGCACAGCGGTCCGGCGCCAGCGGGGATCGCGGATCCGGGTGGTCGGCGCGGGGGCAGCGCCTCCGCCACCGACACGTGACGGTTCGGGTTCACGTACGTGACGGTGCGACATCGCATCCGCAGCGAGCGCTGCGCCGAGAGAGGCGACCACCACGATCAACGTGACGGCGATGACCACAACAGTCCAGGGCATATGTGCACCGTGCCTTTACGATTCCTGGGATGCCGACGGCATGCGTCGACGTTGGTGTGGGCGTGCGTCATGGCGAAGGCCGGAGCATCACAGCTGCCGCGATGAGGCCGGCGAAGGTCGCGGCGACGATCGCCGCGGTGGCGCACAGTGAGCTGGTGACCATCCAGGCGGGCATGGCGACGGATAGTGCGGCACCGGCACCGATGACTGGCTGTGAGAGGCGTTCTGCACCGCCGGGAATGTGCTGCTTCATGGGTAGCGAGGGATGCATTCCAAGCTCCTTTCGCAAAGGGATAGACGCAGGCGGTGGTGATATCGAGTCCGATCGGCAGGGCCGCCTGGGTGGTTTGTCTGTCTCCTCCGGTAACGATTAAGAGTGATTTGGATCACAATTGAGTTGCAGGGCTCGTTTGTACCGCATTCCTGTCGGGAGCGCCACTAGGCAACCGTCCATGTTCGGGAATCCCCGGCAGCGTCCGGTGCGATTCGCGGTAACCCGCCGGGTGCTGTAATCCGCTCGGCGGATCGAACAACGACGTGAATCGCCGACGTTGCGAGACAACGGGACTTAAGACCCTATCCGCAAATGCTTTCGCCGAGCTTACGATGCCGCGTGTGACACTCGGCTCCCTGTCCTTGGCCCTTCTACGTGTGAACTACCGACTGGCGCGGCTTCCGCTGCAACTGTTCGAAGACGTGGCGGTGTCTCGGCTCGACGAACGGGAGCCGGTACGGCTCGCCTACGAGCAGATTCTGATCGACTGCGACCGTGCCGCGGCATACCTGCTCAACGATGGGAACGCGGCCCGGCGTGCGGCTGAGTTGGAGCGGCGGACCGCGTCGGTGCGACTGCTGATTGCCCGGGAACATCACCGCGTGCAGCGTCGTGGTGTGATCTTGCTCGATGAGCAGCGCGAGCGGTTTCATCGACGCCGTCAGCAGGACGCGGGTCTGCCGACATGACGTGAGCCTTGTTCGTCGCTACGGTGGTGCGCGGTCAGCACAATCGACCGGTGAGCCGACGGGCCCAGGTGGGGCGTAGGGAAGTTTCGCGCATCATCAGGGCGCGCCGGCCGCTCTGGCCTTTCACGCCACGTGTGGTGGTAGCTGCCGGGATGGGGGAGGGCTGACTGCTTTGCGGCGGGCGGGCCCGAGTTCGCTGGCGTAGTGCGCACCACGTCTCAACCCGGTTCAGCCCACCAGCGGCCTGAATTCGTGGAGGTTCAACAGCTGCTGCACATACTGCCCTTCGGCCAGCGCCGTCATGGCGTCGAGCCTGGCCAACTCTCCGGGGCTAGCCGTCGCAATGTCGAGTTGCATCAACTCGGCGACCCACTCCCGGATCTCCTGATGGATCACACCCGATCACCACCTCTGCACTGTGCGTTTGCGTGACTCGGGCCGACGCTGATTCTCGATCTGATCTGGCGTCAGCGCCGGATCTCGGGCCTGACGGCGACGCCGGTCTTGCGTGCCTCGGCGATCGCGGCATCGTCCTGTGTGCTCATGCCTTGATTCTCCTCCGAACGTCCAGAGCGCGGGAATCGCCGGTTATCACCACCGAGTTCATTGGCTCTCCGGCGGCCATTTCGAGCCGCGGAGGGCGTAGTACCTCTCGCGGGGCTCGCCGGCCCAACCGTTGATGCCTTTCCGCGGAAGCCACCAGGCGTGGATCAGCAGCACGATCGCGGCCAGGACGGCGAGCAGCACGAAGGACCAGAATCGCCCCGCAGTGGCGGAAACCAGGACCGACAGCCCGCACAACACGACGATCTTTCCGTTCCGCCGCCATTTCGGGGTGTGTTCCTCCCAATGCCCCCACACAATGGTGCCTACGGCGGTGATCCCGCATATCACCGCAATTCGAACCAATAGGGCCAGCTGCTCATCGTTCACCTTCCCATGCCTCGCGGAGGCCGTCCTGCCTGCGGACCCCGGCGTGACCAATCGTCAGCAGAACAATCGCAGCAACCCGAGAGCTACTGTCCAGTTGAAGGCGTTCACCCCGCTCGTCGTCCGGTCAGCGGGCGTAGCGCTGGTCGATCGGAGGCAGGGTGGTGGGGCCGAAGTTGTTCGCGATCGGCATCATCGCCGTGAACCAGGTGCGGGCCGGCTCGGTGCCACCGAAGAGGTTGCCGTCCCCGCACGAGCGCAGTGGACTGGTGCAGATCTGGCCGGGGGTCGGCGAGTCCCCGAACACATAGACGCTGCCGGCCAGGTTGTTGGTGTACCCGACGAACGCCGACGACATGTGCGATTCGGTGGTCCCGGTC
>NZ_JBFUGT010000165.1:0-13834 GCF_056402775.1 Rhodococcus sp. P3_B8 | reverse complement strand
GTCCGCACTCGACACGGTTTCCGAGCGACTCGTCCAGCGGGCACTCGGTGAGGTGATGCGCGGACGCACCACCCTCGCGATCGCCCACCGGCTGTCCACCATTCAGCACGCCGACGTGATCTTCGTGATCGACGAGGGAACGCTGATCGAACGCGGAACGCACACCGAACTCCTTGCACGGCAAGGGTTGTACGCGCGGCTCCACGCCGAGCAGTTCGGCGGCGGGCAGGTCGAGTGCCGGTGCACCGACGGCGTCCGATTCACCGACGGGACGGTGCTGGCCCCGAGCGCCCCCGGTCGGGGCGGAGAGTTCTAGCTCCTACAGGAACTTGCTGAACTGGTCGTTGGCCCTCTGCATCACGAAGTCGTACGGCGGCGAGAACTTGCGGGCCCACCAGTAGCCGAACCGAATGTCCGGCGACGTGTACACCAGGTACCGGTCCTTCTTGATGCCGGCGATGATGCAGGACGCGACCTTCTCGGGCGTGACGGCCCGCTTCTCGAAGCGGTGGATGGCCTTCTGGATGCGCGGGTCGTCGCGATCGACCCCGGCGATCTCGACCGTGCCCACCAGCGGCGTCTTGACCGCGCCGGGAACCACGAGGCTCACGCCGATGCCGTGCCGTTTGAGATCGAACCGCAGAACCTCGGACACGCCGCGAAGCCCGAATTTGCTTGCGCTGTAGGCCGCATGCCACGGCAACGCCAGCAGACCGGCGGCGGAAGAGACGTTGACCAGGTGACCGCCGCGTCCCGCCCGCACCATCGGGGGCAGGAAACTCTCGATGATGTGGATCGGGCCCATCAGATTGACGTCCACCATGGACTTCCAATGGCGGTGTTCGAGATTCTCGACCGTCCCCCACGCGGAGATGCCGGCGACGTTCATGACGACGTCGAGGCTGCCGAACTGATCGTGGACATCGGCGGCGAATGCGGCGACGGCGTCGTAGTCGGACACGTCGAGGGCACGCGAGAAACTGACGGTGCCCCCGCGGCTGCCGACTTGTTCGACCGTCTGTGCCAGGCCGACCTCGTTGATGTCGGTGAGGAAGAGTTCGGCGCCCTCCGCCGCGGCCGCCAGGGCGGTCGCCTGCCCGATCCCGCTACCTGCACCCGTGATCAGGCACTTCTTGCCGTCCAGCGTCTTGATCGCCATAGCCGTGCGCGCCCCCGTCGTCACCGATCCGTGTCGGCTGGAAGTCTACGCACGCAATCTGATTGCGCGCACGCAACTGCAGGGGTGCCTTTCCCGAGGAAAAACGCGAACCGGCCCTCCCCGGGCCGGTCCGTGACGGTTCACAACCGCTGGGTCATTTCTTCCTGATAGGTACGAATCGTCCTCTCGATTCCGTTGGCGTCGTCGTCGTTTCCTCGGTGCCGGGCGTCGTCGGCGCGCTCGCGCAGAACTCGAATCGCCTTCCGAAGCTCGGCGTCACTCATTCTGTGTTCCATATCACAATCATCCCCGACGGCTTCAGATTTGGCCAGACTCGGGGGGCGCCCCGGAGCGGCAAAACCCCGGCTGAGCTGGACACTCGTCCAACCAGGCGGGGCGGACTCGTGAAGGGCACGCGGCGGCCGTGACGCGGATCGGGGGCGCGCGGCCCGGCGCCCGTGCGGATGCCACTACTTCACAGTAGTGTTCACGAGGCCCCGCGGGCCGCGAGCGACCTCGCCACGTTGCGATGCGCAACGCAACACAATGGCGCTGAACTGGGACTATAGGCGCCACGGCCTCACGGCGCACACCCCTGCGACGTTGCCAGCTAACTCTCAGTGATTGAAAGAGCAACCACGCAATCGGCTCGGCAACCGCAACCAGCCCGGCGCGCTCCCTTCAGCCCACGTCCGCGCCTCTCTTGAACTTTCAACGGTAGAACGTGCGTGACAAGCACAGAGGGCGCCCGAAATGTCGGCGATCAGCGAGCGACGAACAGGCGATCGTTGAAACATATATGAGATAAGCACGGAGTCGGCGGACGACGTTTTGCCTCTATGTCTGTGAGTTATCAATCGGTTATCATCATGGTACGGTGTCGTTCACACGACTGACGCCCGCACGAGAGAGGACCCGGCGGCTCACAATGGCAGATTTTGCTGCGCGGTTGAACAAGCTCTTCGACACGGTCCACCCTCCGGGACGTAAACCGCATACCAACGCCGAGGTCGCGGCGGCACTCATCGCAGACGGACATCAGATCTCGAAGCCCTACATCTCCCAGCTCCGGTCGGGACAACGCACCAACCCCTCCGACGAGACGGTCGCAGCATTTGCCCGCTTCTTCAAGGTGAAGCCCGACTACTTCTTCAACGACATCTACGCCGCGAAGATCGACCACGATCTCGAGCTTCTCTCGCAACTCCAGGGATACGGACTACGCAAGCTCTCCAGCCGCGCGTTCGACCTCTCCGAAGAGTCGCAGAATCTGCTCACCACGATGGCCGAGAAACTCCGCGCCAGCGAGGGGTTGCCGGAGGTCCCACCGGACGCGTCCCGCTGACCACCGGAGTCGTTGGGCGGCAACGAGTTCGCCGCAGGTCGCACCCGACGTCCGGGTAGAAGTCACCGGGCGCACCCGACGACACCGCCGGAATGCCCTGCCCGGTGTGCTCACGTGGCGCATGATGGAGCAATGGTTGACAGACCGCAGCTCGGTCCCACGATCTTCGTCCTCTTCGGTGCCACCGGGGACCTGTCCAAACGCATGGTCCTCCCCGCGTTCTTCCAGCTCGCTCGATCAGGGCTCCTGAACTCCGAGTGGATGCTGATCGGCACCGGCCGGGGCAACGTATCCGACGATCAGTTCCGCGACCACGTGCGCGACGTCGTGAACCAGTTCGGAGTGCCGCACGATGACACCGACTGGGAGACGTTCGCCCGGCGGCTGAGATTCGCCGGCGGCGGTTTCACCCCGGACAACCCGGGAACGCTCCCCGCGGCCGTTCGGCAGGCGCGGGAAGATCTCGACGCGGCAGACGCACAGTTGGTGCACTACCTGGCCCTGCCACCCAGCACGTTCGCCGAGACCACCCGCGCGCTCGGCGCTCACGACCTGGCCCGTGGCGCACGTGTCGTGTACGAGAAGCCGTTCGGGACGTCCCAGGAGGCGTTCACCGAACTCGACGAAGCCGTGCACCATGTCCTCGACGAGAAGCAGATCTATCGAATCGATCATTTCCTCGGCAAGGAGAGCACCCAGAATCTGCACATCCTGCGCTTCGCCAACGGGCTGATCGAGGGCGTCTGGAACCGGGAACACGTCGAGCAGGTGCAGATCGACGTGCCCGAGACGCTCGACATCGACGACCGCGCCCGGTTCTACGACGCCACCGGAGCTGTCCTGGACATGCTGGTGACACACCTGTTCCAGGTCGCCGCCGAGATCGCGATGGAGCCCCCGGAAACGTTGGGCGCCGACGATCTCCAATCCGCCCGCGAATCCGTGATCGGGGCGTTCCGTCCCCTCGACACGGCCGACGTGGTGCTCGGCCAGTACGAGGGGTACCGCGACGTCGACGGTGTCGCGGACGATTCGACGACGGAGACGTTCGTCGCCGCACGGCTGTGGGTCGACACGGACCGCTGGCGTGGGGTGCCGTTCCTCCTCCGGACCGGAAAGATGCTGGGTGTCAGCCGGCAACGGGTCAGCCTCGTCTTCCGAAGTCCCCGTGGCCCGCTCACGGACATTCCGCCGGACGGTGCCGTCCTGACGTTCGATCTGTCCGGGGACGGCGAGATCGACATCTCCATGGTGGTCAAGGAACCCGGACCCGACGACAGCCTGACGGTGGGCCACCTGGGTCTGCCCCTCGACACGGTGCCGCTCGCCCACGCCCTCGCACCGTATTCGCGGCTCATCCTCGACGTCCTGCACGGCGACCGGTCACTGTTCACGCGCCCCGACGGCTTGGCGCACGTCTGGACCGTCGCCGACGCACTGCTGCGTGACCCTCCCCCGGCCAAGCCGTATCCCGCGGGATCCATGGGACCGCCGGAGGCCGAAGACCTCGCCTCGCCCTGCGGGTGGCTCGTCACCGGTTCGCCGGGCTGACCGGCGGCTGAAGACTATTCCGCAGCCGATTCGACGGTGTCCGCCTTCGCAGGCACCGGGGCCGAGTTCCGGAAGTCGGCGTACGCGTCCGCCAGATCGAGCACCCATCGGCGCGGCGACATACCCTGGGGCGGCGCGATCCACTCGGTGTCGAGGACGTCCGAGGCGACCGGGTCGTCGATCCAGCGGGCGAGAATCCGGGCGCGTTCGGCGGCCGATTCCGGAAGCTCCTGTTCCTCCKTGTCGAGCATGCCCGCGCCCGCCTGTAGGTACAGCGCATCCATGACGTGTGCGACGGCGTCGGAGGCGCGGAGGACGGTCGTGCTCCCCTTGCCGTCGCCCTCGACCACTTCGGGGAACCGTGAAACGAGCACCGAATGGAGTGTGTCCGTGCGGCGCAGGTCCTGCCGGGCGCGGAACCAGGTTTCGACGAGCACCCAGACGGTGCCGACCGAGACGATCACGGCCGCGACGGTGTACGCCGGCGAGGAGCCGACGGCCCACGTCTCGCCCGACACCTCACGCACCAGTCCGACGGCCGCCGCAGCCAGGACGATCGCCGATGCGACCACGATCAGTGAGATTCCGCGGCCGAGCGGTGTCCACGCGACGTGCCGGACCCCGGTCACGACCACCGCGGTCAGCGCGATCACGATGAACACCAGCGCAGGAACGGGATATCCACCGGCAAGCCCGATTCCGAGCACGATGGCCGCGGTGTAGACGACCACGGCGACGGCACGCAGCGCAGGACGCGGGAGTATCGGCCACACGGAGATCGCGCCGACCGCGCTCGCGGCGGCGAACAGCGTCCACGCCAGTTCGAGGATGATCTCCGACAGCCCCACAGCCGGGGCCACGGTGTCGAGGCGCCCGGCGACATCCGGTACGGCCAACGTGGACGCGATTGCCGCGCTGGAGACGGCCACCACCATCGCGACGCGCAGCGGCGTCGGCTGACGCGCGGCGACCCGGCCGATCCGGGCACCCGCGGCAGTCCAGACGACGAGCGCAACCAGCCAGCCCATCAGCCGATCGCCTCGTCGTAGCGGAGCACGGACACGGGAGTTCCGCGGCCCTGCATCGTGTTCAACCGGATGAGCAGCATCGACGCGAACGTTTCGGCCTCCCACTCGGCCACCTCGTCGGACGGCTGCTCGTCTCCCCGCCGTCGCGACCGCTGGCTGAGCATGTAGGCGATCAGATCGTCACCGGCTTCGAGCGTCGCGGCGACGATCTCGGCTCCTTCGTGTCGAAACACGATGTGACCCAGCTCATGCGCAAGCGTGCGGTCGAGGTCGGGTAGGCCCGGCGCCAGCACGATCACGTCCCGGTCCGGGTACGCGCGCCTCTGGCCGCACACACCGGGCGCCATCGGCTTCGTGAAATCGAGTTCGATGGGACGCTGCCGTTCGCGGGCCACCGCGTCCACCACGTGCCGGAGTGACACGGCTTCGGCCCGGGCCGCCGCGTCACACACCGCATCCACGGCTGCCGCGACCCGACGATGAGATCTGTTCGCCCCCACGACTACATCCCTCCACTCGAAGTGGGCGGGAAGAATTCCGCCCGCGCGGCCGCGATGCGCGCCTGTTGTGCGCGAGCACCCTTGAAGGTCAGCGCACCCGCCCCGCCGGCGCAGCACAACAACACGCCGACCCCACCGAGAACGGTGATCGCAGGCAACGGCTCACTGTGGACCACAGGAACCATTCCCGGCGGCGCGGCGGCCGGATCGTCCTGGGCCGGTGCCCCCGCAGCGGGCGACGGTCCGTCGCCGCTCGGGGTCTCCCCGGCAGGCCGATCCTGAGGTGCGGAATCCGCGGGACCACTCACCCCCGGGGCTGCCGCGGCGGCTCCGGAACCGGAACCTCCGGCCGGCGCTCCCCCGGACGCCGGGGGTGCGGCAGGATCCTCGGAGCCCGGGGCGGCTTCAGCAGCATCGGACCCCGAGTCGTTTCCGGAGTCGTCGCCCCCCGACGTGTCCGGGCGCGCGATGTTCGGTTCGCCCACCGGCGGCAACGTGATCGGACGGGGCGGAGCGACCACGACCCGTGATGTCGAAGGTGTCGGCGTCTCCGTCGGTTCGGCGGTCTCGGACGGTTGCGTGGTCTCGGACGGTTCCGTGGTCTCGCTGGGCTTCCCGGTCTCGCTCGGTTCCCGTGTCTCGCTGGGCTCTCCGCCGCAGCCGCGACGACTCTCGCACGGCGGATGAGGATGCCGAGGCGTTCCGCCGCCGGGAGACTCCGAGGAACCGTCGTCGCAACGACTACTGGCGCAGTCGTGGTACTGGGGGTCGGCGGAGGCGTCGGACGGGAACACCGAGACGGTGACCCAGCCGAGCCCGGACAAGAAGGCCAGCGCCAGTCCGACCATGGTCAGCCTTCGAACAACACGACGCGCGCTCACTGTGCACCCCCCTCGTATTCACGGCACGACACCACGTCGACGGCGACGTCGCCGCTGTCATGGTATCGAGCGAATCGAGTGGAGGTGCTGGTGGTGCCGGTGTCGGGGAACCGGCACCACCAGCGGTGCCCGAGCCAGGTGGGACTCGAGCAGCTTCCGAGAACCCCTGCGGGTTCGGCGTTGTGGCCTGGAGGTGCTGATCGGTCAGCGGAAGGTCGGCGTCTCCGACGCGGCCCTCGCGACGTCGGTTGGTCGGCCGGAGTTCACAGGACGTTCACCAGCAACATCGTCGCGGTGATCGTCGCGACCACCGTCGCCGGCTCCAGAAACTTCGAGATCTTGTCCATTGCCTGCATGTATTTCCACCCCGTGCGATCGACCCCTTGATGACCTACGGACAGTACACAGCATGCAGTTACCTTTTGGCAAATCCAAGAGACGAGCATTCGCGCGGCGCCCCGCTCTTGCACCCCTGACGGCGGCGCTCACCTGGGCCGGAATGCAGAAGAGGCACCCTCTCCGGATGGAGTGAGTGCCTCTTCTGTGGTGGAGCTGAGGGGAATCGAACCCCTGACCTCTTCGATGCGAACGAAGCGCGCTACCAACTGCGCCACAGCCCCGGTGCGGATCCTGCGATCCGCTCGGCAAACTCTAGCAGGCCACCCGCGGCGGGAGCGAATCGCCTACACCGACGTGGCTTTCGGCCCGATTCGCCCGGCTACTCACCGGCAGCCCGGCGCATCGTGGCCTGCTGCATCGGCGCGTCGTCGAAGTGTTCGAGATGGTCGAATTCGGGGTCCTCGTCGTCTACTTCGAGGACGACGGCGCCCGGACGCCGCAATCGGGCCGGGATGAGACGGAGTTCCTCGTCACTGCGGGACTCGACACCCAACCGCGACCGGTTGAGACGCGCGGTCCGCCGGCGACGGATCTCCTGCTCGATCTGAACCTGCCGGCGCAGATACGCCAAATAGCCGAACAGGCCCACCACACCGGCCGCGAACGCCCACCACATCAGTGGGGAGATGATCAGCCCGAGGGCCGCCGACATGATCGTGGCGAACACCAGGCCGAGAACCGACCGCTGACGAAATGCATACCGGGCCTCGCGCGCGATCGCGTCGGCCTCCGGATCGAAGCCGCCACGCCCCCGGCGCACCGGTACGTACTCACCGACCGGTGCCCGCTCACCGTCGAACTCGTCTTCCTCTGCGTGAGTGTCCACAAGGTCCTCCGCGTCGTAGCCGTAGTGGTCCGGTTCCGGTTGCCAGTACGGGTCGCTGCGGTGTCCAGCCGCGGGTCCACGCTGCACGGGACGTTCGTCACCGCGGTGCAGCACGCGCGTCGCGAGTGCTGCGTCACTGGTTTGTCGAATCCGGGGGCGGTTGTTCACCAGCATCGGGACCAGGACGAAGAGCCACACGACGACGAGCCCGATCCAGAGAAACGAGTTCGGCATACGGCGACCTCCTCCCAATCGTCTACCAGCATGGATACCGCTGTTGACCCACCCAGGCTAACCGCATGAACACGCACATCTTCGCAGACGCGCCGATCTCACCATACTCAGGTGTCACATGCGTAACGCGAAAATGTGGTGCTCGACATGCCCCGAAAGGGCAGAGGGAACGATCCGGCAAAGACTCGCCGAAAGCGGAGCCCCGGTCAGGAAGCTTTGATACCGTGAGATAACTGTCGCATAGCTGGACGTTTGTCCATGTCCGCTTCGGCGGTCAGCCCCAAGTGGCTTTGCCACTCCGCACGAGCGAATCCGCCACCGTGCCGGGCACGTCCTCGACGGTCATGCCGACCAGAATGTGGTCGCGCCACTGCCCGTCGACATCCAGGTAGCGCTTGAGGAGACCCTCCTCGCGGAAGCCGACGTTGCGCAGCACTGCCTGGCTCGCCAGGTTCTCCGGACGCACGGTGGCCTCCACGCGGTGCAACCCCACGGGTCCGAAGGCATGATCGAGCCCCAGCGCGAGCGCGCCGGTGGCCACCCCGAGCCCGTTGACGTCGCTGGCCACCCAGTAACCGATCCAGGCGGAGCGCAGTGCACCCCGCACCACGTTGCCGATCGTGATCTGGCCGCAAAAATTGCCGTCGAGTTCGATGGCCATCGGCAGCATGCGGCCCTTCCTGGCCTCCGAACGCAAACTGCTGCACAGTCCGGGCCATCCCGAAATATGGTGGCGCGCTTCCCAGGGCGCCTCCCCGGTCGGTTCCCACGGTTCGAGGTGCGCGCGGTCGCGGGTGCGCAGACGGCTCCACGCCGACGCGTCACGCAACCTGATGGCGCGCACGGTGACGACGCCACCCTTCACGCGCAGGGGCCCGAGATGCGGCGGCCAACCCGGATGCTGTGTCATCCCGTCTCACACTGTCGCGGTGCCATCAGCCCCGCTGCGCCAGGAAGGCCACGTCCACCTGGTCACCGGTCCGGACCTCGGTGATCTCGGGGTCGATGAGGACCAGGCAGTTGGCCTCGGCCAACGTCGCGAGCAGGTGCGAGGACGCGCCCGGCGCCCCGCCGAGAGCTTGGACGAGGTACTCCCCCGTGGCCTCGTCGCGCATGAGTTGACCGCGGAGAAAACCCTTGCGGTGCTCGATGGACGTGATCGGTGCGACGGTGCGTGCGGTGACGACGCGTCGCATCGGCTGCCTGCGCCCCAGTGCGATGCGGATCAGTGGGCGCACCATCACCTCGAACACCACGAGGGCGCTCACCGGGTTGGACGGGAGCAGGAACGTCGGGACCTCGTCCCGGCCCAGCTGACCGAAACCCTGGACCGATCCCGGATGCATCGCGACCCGGTCCACCTCGAGGTTGCCGAGGTCGGCGAGTGCGTCCCGCACGTCCTCGGAGGCGCCGCCACCGACGGCACCCGCGATGACGACGATCTCGGAACGGATCAGCTGACCCTCCACCACCTCGCGCAGGCGACGGGCGTCGGCGTTCGCGATACCGACCCGGTTGACGTCGGCGCCTGCGTCGCGGGCGGCGGCGGCCAGCGCGTAGGAGTTGACGTCGTAGACCTGGCCGGGACCGGGGGTCCGGTCGACGTCGACGAGTTCGCCGCCGACCGAGATGACGGACAGCCGGGGACGGGGGTGCACGAGCACCTTGTCTCGGCCCACCGCCGCCAGCAACCCCACCTGCGCGGCTCCGATGATGGTGCCTGCCCGGACCGCGACGTCGCCGGGCTGCACGTCGTCGCCGGCCCGGCGCACGTAGTCGCCGGAGCGGACCGGTTTGTAGATCTTGACGCGGGCCCGGCCGCCGTCCGTGCGGTCGAGCGGAAGGACGGCGTCGGCGAGCGTCGGGAGAGGTGCTCCCGTGTCGACCTTGACGGCCTGACGCGGCTGCAGCCGGATCGGCTGCCGCGAACCGGCCGTGACCTCACCGACCACGGGTAGCGACAGTTCGACGGGCGCACCGTCGTCGTCCCGGATGTCGGTTCCGGCGACCTGGACGTCGACGCTACGGACGGCATAGCCGTCGATCGCGGCCTGGTCGAAACCGGGAAGCGGACGCTCGGTGACCACCTCTTCGGCACACAGCAGCCCCTGGGCTTCGGAGATCGCCACACGGACCGGCCGCGGCGCCACTGCGGCCGCGGTCACGATCGTCTGTTGCTCCTCGACCGACCGCAAGTTCTTGCCTCCCGAGCTTCTAGGAATCCGTCCGCTTCAATCGGTCGATCAGCCATTCGCGCAACGACGGGCCGTACTCGTCCATGTCCAACGCAAAGTCAACCGCAGCACGGAGGTAGCCGCCGGGATTTCCGAGATCGTGTCTCGTGCCTCGGTGCACGACGACGTGAACGGGATGGCCTTCCTTGATGAGGAGGGCGATGGCGTCGGTGAGCTGGAGCTCCCCGCCGGCGCCGGGTTCGATCCGCCGCAGCGCATCGAAGATCGCGCGGTCGAGGAGGTAGCGACCTGCGGCGGCGAACGTGGACGGCGCATCCTCGATGGCCGGTTTCTCGACCATGCCGATGACCTTGAGGACGTCGGGGTTGGTGGCGTCGGGAACCGTCTCGACCTCGAAGACGCCGTACGAGCTCACCTGATCCTTGGGGACGTCGATGGCGCAGAGGACGGYGCCCCCGCGCTTGCGGCGAACCCGCGACATCGTCTCGAGCACTCCGCGCGGCATCACGAGGTCGTCCGGGAGGAGCACGGCGATGGCGTCCTCGTCGTCGTCGAGGACCGATTCCGCGCAGCCGACCGCGTGGCCCAGGCCGAGAGGCTCGTCCTGGACGACGGACTCCACCTCGAGCAGGCCGGGAGCCTTCCGCACCTTCTCGAGCAGGTGATATTTGCCGCTGGCCTCGAGCTTGCTCTCGAGAACGAGATCCTCGACGAAGTGGGCGACCACTCCGTCCTTGCCCGGCGACGTCACGATTACGAGCCGGCCGGCACCGGAATCGGCGGCCTCTCCGGCCACGAGTTCGATACCCGGGGTATCCACGACCGGGAGCAGCTCTTTCGGCACGGTCTTGGTCGCGGGGAGGAATCGCGTACCCATTCCCGCTGCGGGCACGACAGCCGTGCGAAAGGCGCTGGCGGTGTGCGGTGCGGCGTCTGTCATGCCCACACCATAACTGTGCGGACCTACTCGACAGTCACCAAGATCCTGTCAGTAACCTCCCGGAACCCGTCGGGGGCGCTCGCCGGTCGGCTCTAAGGTTGGGGCATGCACGCACGAACGAAGGACGAGTGGCGGCAACTGGTGCTCTCCGGGCGGCGCGCGCTGACCCCCGAACTCCGCACCGCCGAGGACCGGGCGCTTGTCGCACTCGTCACACAGGGAATCGCCGGCGGATCCACCGTCTGCGCCTACGTTCCCACCGCGCTCGAGCCGGGATCACTGGACTTTCTCGATGCCCTCCGACGGGTCGCCGGACGCGTCCTCGTGCCCGTCACCCGCGATCCGGGCCCGCTCCACTGGTCCGAGTTCACGGGCGCGGACGGTCTCGCCGACGCGAGTTACGGCCTGCGCGAGCCGACCGGCCCGGTGTGGGAGCCCGACGAGATCCGTTCGGCCGGGACCATTTTCGTGCCCGCCCTCGCCGTCGACCGGAGGGGCGTGCGACTCGGCCGCGGTGCGGGCTTCTACGACCGGACCCTCGGGCTCGCCGCCGCCGACGCGCGACTGATCACGGTGGTCCGCGACGAGGAACTGGTGTCCGAGCTGCCCGAGGATCCCCATGACGTACGTATGGGTTGGGCACTCACTCCCGCATCGGGCTTCGTCCCGCTCGGCGACCACTGAGAAGGTTTCCGGCCCGGAATAGTTCTCTGATTAGCGTTGTTGGCACTGTCGACTGTAGAGTGCTAAAACCTGCGGTTTGACTACACAGTGCGGAGGAACCCCGGTGCCCACTTATTCATATGCGTGCACGGCATGCGACAACCGTTTCGACATCGTCCAGTCGTTCAGTGATGACTCCCTGACCGTCTGCCCTGCATGCTCGGGCAAGCTTCGCAAACTGTTCAACTCCGTCGGCATCGTCTTCAAGGGCAGTGGTTTCTACCGCACCGACAGCCGCGGCACGTCCGGCGCGGCCAGCGAGCCGGCCAAGACCGACTCTGCTCCCGCCGCGAAGTCGGAAAGTTCGTCGACGGCCTCGTCCAGCTCGTCGAGCACCGCGACCGCCGCACCGGCCAAGGCTGCTGCCAGCTAGTTCTCGCGTTTCCGCGAGTTATCCACAACTTCTCGTCCATCCACAGGCGGGCCCTTTCGGCGTACCCACGGGCCCGCCGGTCTCCTAGCGTCGAACCATGTCGTTCGACCCTGTCCCGACCGGTCGCCGCCGGTCGAACCGAGCACACCGAAGCCTGAGCCCGTCGTGGGCCGACCGGCCGTCGGATCTCGCCCACCCCGGTTGGGCCCGCACCCTCGTCGCCAGACGCGTCCTGGCCGCCGCGCTGGTCTGCCTCGCATTGGCCCTCCTCGCCCGTGGGGACCCCGATTCCGCCCGCTCCGCGGTCGTGGTGGCCGCCCGGGATCTACAACCGGGCATCGTTCTCACGGACGCCGACGTGGAACTGGTGGAATTCGAGGCCGGGGCCCTGCCCGACGGTGCCGTCACCGCACTGGCGGACGTCGACGGGCGCACCCTCGCCGGACCGACCCGCGCCGGAGAAGCCCTCACCGACGTCCGGGTACTGGGACCCCGTCTCGCCGCAGCCGCAGCCGGCATGGACGACGCCCGGATCGTCCCCGTCCGGCTCGCCGACCCCGCTGTCACGGAACTTCTGCGTGAGGGCGATCGCGTCGACGTGCTCACGGTCGATCCCGACACACCAGCGAATCCGGACCGGCGCTCCGGCGCCACCGTGCTGGCGTCCCGCGCCGTCGTGGTATTGGTGACACCGTCCGAGAACGGACGTGACCAGCGCGAACGCGTAGTGATGCTGGCCCTGCCTGCATCCGAGGCCACGACGGTGGCCGCGGCATCCCTCACGAGCGCGATCACCGTGACCTTTCAGTGATCCGTCACGGGGAGCCGCGCTGATCTAGGCTTTTCTCCGACTAGTGCTGGATGACACTTGCCACCCACTCGAGGAGACGTCGACATGCTCAAGGGATTCAAGGACTTCCTGCTCCGGGGGAATGTCCTCGACCTCGCCGTCGCGGTCGTAGTCGGAGCCGCGTTCACCGCCATCGTCACAGCGTTCACCAACAACGTGATCAATCCGTTGATCGCCGTTGCGGGCGGCGCCAACGATCTGGGCTGGGGTTACCAGATCCTCTCCGACAACCCGGCCACCTTCATCAACATCGGCGCCGTCATCACGGCCGTGATCAACTTCGTGATCATCGCCGCGGTCGTGTACTTCATTCTCATCGTCCCGGCCAACGCCGCGAAGAAGCGGTTCATCACCGAGCCCGCAGACAAGAAGGCCAGTGAGGCCGACCTGCTGATCCAGATCCGCGACATCCTCGAATCGAGCCTCGAAACCAACGGCGCGACAGCGAGTCCCGACGGAGCGCACGCGATGACCGCGGACAAGGCCGCGAACCTCGAGCAGACCCGCGAATAGCTTCCGACGACTCCGGGCCCGTGCAGCAGCTGCGTGCACGGGCCCGGAGTCATGGGTGGAACGAATTATCAGCCGAGGCTGAAGGGCTGTCCCCACAGGGTGACGGTGCCGTCAACCGAGTCGGTCGAGACGGTGACCTTGGCGTAGGAGCGGGCCTGCGCGTAACCGGCGCAACCGGAGACACCGAACGTCTCGTCCGAGTACGTGAAGCCACCGCTGTTGCCCTTGAACTTGAAGCTGCTCTTGTGAGCCTCGGCGCCGTAGTCGTCGGTGTACTCGATGTCGAGGATCGGCACGTTGGTGGCCTTACCGGGTCC
>NZ_JBFUGT010000164.1:0-13837 GCF_056402775.1 Rhodococcus sp. P3_B8 | reverse complement strand
GGTCGGGGGCCGCGGGCGCAGGGCGGCGATCAGTTCGGCGAGGTGCGCGCGCTCGGCCGCGGTGAGGTCGGCGATGTCCCGGTGGCGCAACACCTCGGTGTCGTCCGCGGCGACCCGCAGATGCGGCGCGTTCCCACCGGTGTCGCCGCCGTCCGTCGTGGTCAGCGCCGCTGTTGCGGCGCGGCGCGGCTGCTCCCCGGACCGCGGCGTGCGCGCCGGGACGGTACCGCCGAACCAGGCCGAGAACGCCGAGTCGTACCGCGGGATGTCGTCGGGACCGCGGCACAGCGTCGCGCGACCCGCCCAGTACACCTGACTCGGATCGCCCACATCCACCTGGCGGAGGGCCCGTGCGAACGCGGCGACGGCGTCCGACGCGACCGACAGTCCCGCCGCCGCGAGGGCGTGCGCGAACCCGGCGATGCCCACCAGCGGGTCACCGATGTCCGGGTTCGTGGACATGCCTCTCATCCCGCCAGGAGCCGGTCCAGTCCAACGCGGGCCACCCGTTCGAGGTCCTCGCGGTACTTGAGGACCGCGCCGAGCGTCGCGGCGGCGGTCTCCGCGTCCAGCACGTCCCGATCGAGTTCCCGCAGTGCGCGGGCCCAGTCCAGCGACTCGGCCACCCCCGGCGGCTTGAGCAGTTCCATCTCGCGCAGGGAGTGGACGGCCCGGGCGACCTGACCGGCGAGTTCGGCCCCGATGCCGGGGATGCGGCGGCGCAGGATCGCGACCTCCCGCGCCAGATCGGGGTGTTCGAGCCAGTGGTACAGGCAGCGGCGTTTGAGGGCGTCGTGCACCTCGCGGGTGCGGTTGGATGTGAGCACCACCAGCGGTGGTGTCGCCGCCCGCACCTCGCCCAGTTCGGGGATGGTGACGGCATTCTCGTCGAGCACCTGCAGCAGGAACGCCTCGAACTCGTCGTCGGCGCGGTCGATCTCGTCGACGAGCAGCACACACGGCGCTTCGGTGAGCGCCCGCAGCAAGGGCCGCGCCAGCAGGAACCGCTCGGTGTACAGCGAACGTTCGACCGTGTCGGCCTCGAGCATGCCGTCGCTCGCCGCCTCCAGCGTCCGCAGGTGCAGCAACTGCCGCGGGAAGTCCCAGTCGTACAGGGCCTGCGCGGCGTCGATGCCCTCATGGCATTGCAGGCGGATCAGCGGCAGACCGAACGCCTCCGACAACGCGGCCGCGAGCGACGTCTTGCCGGTGCCGGGTTCGCCCTCGCAGAACAGCGGACGTCCCATACGGATGGCGAGGAACGCGGCCATCGCGACGCCGTCGTCGGCGAGGTAGCCGGTGGCGTCGAGCGCCCGCGCCAGTTCCGCAGGCGAACCGACCGTCGGCGTGGAATCACTCACGCCCGCGAGCCTAGGTGAGTGCCGGCCCCCGGATACGCGACTCGGACAACCCCGCCGGCGGTCAACCGTCCGGCTCCACCCTGCCGCGGTCCTCGCTCAACCGCCGGAACATCGCTGTGGCGCCGAACCTCGCGGCCGCCCGTTCGACCAGTCCCGGCGCGATCTGCGCCAGCGCGAGCAGCGGGCGGATCGGCGCTCCGCTCTCGACGATCTCGGGCCGGTCACGCCGAATCGCCCGGATCACGGCGGCGGCGACCTTGTCGGTGCTGGTCTCGCCCGTGATCCGGCCGGCCCTGATTCCGCGTTCCGTCATCCGCTGGTACATGCCGTCGCCCGCGATGAATCCGGGGCACACGACGGAGAAACCGACGGGCGAGCCCGCGTACTCCGCGCGCAGCGACTGGGTGAGACCGATCAGCCCGGCCTTCGTCGCGGCGTACGGCGCGCAGTACGCCGGACCGATCTTCGCGGCCAGCGACGAGATGAACACCACGTGACCACGACCGCGGCCCAGCATCCCGGGCACCACTCGGCGCGTGAGAAGCAGTGGCGCGGTGAGATTCACGTCGACCATCGCGGTGAGCTCGCCGGGGTCGAGTCGGGTGAAGGCCGAGACGTTCTCCACGCCGGCGTTGTTCACCAGCAGGTCGAGGGGGCCGACCGCCGTCTCGGCGCGTTCGATCAGCGAATCGAGCTGATCGAGTCGGTTCAGGTCCGCGGCCACGGCCTCGGCGCGCACACCGAGCGCATGCAGTTCTCCGACGACTTCCGCGAGTCGGTCCTCACGCCGGCCGGACACCGCGACGGCGACGCCCTCCCGCGCGAGGGCCCGGGCGACGACGCGGCCGAGACCGCCGGAGGCGCCGGTCACCAGAGCCGTGCGTCCCTGCAGTTGCTTCATTCCTCCGAGCTTTCGCGCTCGGTGGAGGGGAGTCAACGCTGTGACGCCCCGCATACGGCACGATGGACCGGTGGTACACGTCATCGACATAACAGATCCGGCCGACACCAGGCTGGACGACTTCCGCGATCTCAATTCCTCGGACCGGCGTCCCGACCTTCCCGAGGGCAAGGGCCTGGTGATCGCGGAGGGCGTGCTGGTGGCGCAGCGCCTGCTCACGTCCCGGTTCGACCCGATCGCGTTGTTCGGCGTCGACCGGCGGCTGGAGGAACTCACGGACGACCTCGCGGACGTGGACGTGCCGTTTTACCGGACGACGGCGGATGTCATGGCCGAGGTCGTCGGGTTCCACCTCAACCGGGGTGTGCTCGCGGCGGCGCGCCGCCCCGCGCCGCTCGAACTGCCGGACGTGCTCGAGCACGCCCGGACGGTCGCAGTGCTCGAGGGCGTCAACGATCACGAGAACCTGGGTTCGATGTTCCGCAACGCGGCGGGCCTCGGCGTGGACGCCGTGGTGTTCGGCAAGGGCTGCGCCGACCCGCTGTACCGCCGGGCGGTCCGGGTGTCGATGGGGCACGTTCTCCGGGTCCCGTTCGCGCACGTCACGAAGTGGCCGCACGACCTGGACGCCCTGCGGGAGCGGGGTTTCCAGCTGATCTCGTTGACCCCGAACCCCGAGGCGGTGACGCTCGCCGAGGCGATGACGGGGGAGAAGGTGGCGTTGCTGCTGGGTGCGGAAGGCCCCGGCCTCACCGAACACGCCATGCGGGCCACGGACATTCGTGCCCGCATCCCGATGGCACCCGGCACGGACTCGCTCAATGTCGCGACGGCGGCGGCGATGGCGTTCTACGAGCGCGTCCGCACGGGTCGGTGAGAATGCTGCACCCTCATTCCCCGTATCCGCAGCCGACGGGAACACCGTGGTTCACGGGACTTCTCGTGGCGGGGTTCGCCGCAGCCGTGGTGGCGGTCGCGATCATGGCCTTCGGCTCGCAGCTCGCCCGGATCAACCTCGTCCTGGCGGTGGTCCTCGAACTCGTCGTGGTCGCCGGGGTCGCGCCGTCGGTGTGGCGGCTGCGCCGGACACCGGTCTGGCGGTGGCTGGTCTACGGGGCTGCGACCGGAGTTGTCGCCGGCTGGACGGCGCTGCTCGTCGGTGCCGCCTGATTCCGCCTGACTCCGCCTGACTGCGCCTGACTCGGGCCGGGGTCGTCAGAAACCGAAGTAACGGCGGAGGAGTCCGCCTTTCCGGGCCGGCGGCGGAGCGGGCGTGGCCACCGGGACGGGGACGGGAGCGGGGGCAGGTAGTTCCACCTCGGCTTGTTCCACCTCGGCGGGAGGCTCGATTTCGGGACCCTCGCCGGGCGGGTGAACGGTGAAGCCGAGCACGGTGAGCTTCTTCGGGTCGATCTCGGTGCCCTCGGGGGCGCCCGTGTACCGGAAGCCCAGCCATTCCCGGTTGGCGCCCTCGGCGAACTGCTGCGGGTGGAACGGCAGCGACTGCGGGTCGGGCAGGACACCCGCCGGATGTTTCAGCGGAAAGTCGCCCGCCCAGAACGGCCTCTCCCACACCAGGGGGAGGCCGAGGTCCTCGTGGATGTGGACCGGCGTCGCGCTGAACGATCGAGTCAGGTGCCCGTCCTCCCACGTCGCGAACGAGCCCCACGCGATGTCGGGCTTGGACGCCACGTAGTACGTCTTCGCGAATTCGGTGGGCCGGACGCGTGTTTCGGGCAGTGTCGACGGTCGGGGGACGGCCAGATCGGGCCCGCACACGACGGTGACGCCGGGGTAGGAACCGATGTGCACGGTCCCGGCGGCGTCGAGCCGTGCGGCCTCGGCCAGCGGAACCGGGCCGGTGGGGGTGGCCACCAGGTCGGGATAGAGACGGGAGGCGAGTTGCTGCGCCGCGCCCTGATCAGGCTCCGGGTGGCCGCGCAGCACAGCCGCAGGGTCGGGGACTTCGACGTACCAGATCGTTGATACCTTGGCCCCCACGGTCATCCCTCTCTTCCGGTGTCTTCCTGAAAGAGTACGACCCCGACCGTGTTTCCGGCCTGCTCACCGCGCAGACGGTCAGCGTCCGCTGCTGCGGACACCGAGCAGGACGTCGTCCCAGGACGGGAGGGCGGGTTTGCCGCGCTTGTCCTTGTTGTTCGTCTGGTGCGGGGCGATCTTGGGTGCGGCGGGTTCCTCGGACGGGGCGGGCTCGTCCTCGGGTTCCTCGGTGACGTCGGCCTCGATGATCTCCTCGGGCTCGATCGTCGGCACCTCCACCTCGGTGGGGAACTCGGCGAGTTCGAGTTGCTCCGGCTCGTCGGACGCCACCGGCGCCAATCCGCGGAGCGGACGGCCGAAGTCGGGATCGATCAGGTCGAACGCGGTGTCGTCGAGCGCGACGATGGTGCCACCGTGCGCGTCCGGCTGGTACCGCCAGTGCGCCGCGTTGGTGGTCCGCCCGGCCTGCCACTGCAGCTGGGCGACCCAGTGATTGTCCTCGTCGCGCCACGCATCCCACGTGGCGTCGTCGATGTTGTGTCCCCGAGCGCGGAACGCCTGCGTGACGATCTCGGCGAGAGTGGGAACGGCGGGGCCGTTGTCGCGGACCGGATGTCCGCCCTGCGCCATCTCGGCCGCACGGGAACGTTCGAGCAGGACCGGATACGCGAACCGCTCCACCTTCGCCAGGGGGATACCGGCCTCGTCGGCCACCTGTTCGACGGAGGCGCCGGCACGGATGCGGGCCTGGATTTCACGGGGCCTGAGCTGACTGTCCATTTCGATCTCAATCTGGCCGAGTCGAGCGATGTCCCCGCGGGATGCGGCGCGGAGTTTGTCATCGGCGGGAAGCCGGAATTTTTCGCCGGTACTGGCATCTGCGCACACGACGTGCGATCCATCTGGCTCGAGACCGATCACTCGAAGCTCTCGCACGTTGACCTCCTTATCGCGCCGGCTCGCGACTTTGCACCTGGGCAACTGTAATTCATTCGTGACAGCCCGCGCGGCAGGACACGCGCGGGTAAATCCCGTCCCGGCGTCGCGGCCGCGCTAGGCTTCGTCGTTTCGTGATCGGTCCGTCCTGCGGGGTGTGCGCTGCCTCGTGCGGGTGGCCTCGACCGGGTCGATCGCCGGTGCAGACCAGTGTTCGGCCAGCTCGAGGCTGGGTTCGCGGCCCGACGCGACGTGCCGGTACGCGACCTCGGCGGCGCGGTCGGCGTCGCCCGCCGCGATCGCGTCGTACAACTCGGCGTGCTCGTCACATTGCTGTCCGGGATCGCGTTCCTTGGTGAGGTGGAACAACCACTGCACGCGCGTCGCGAGCGGTTGCAGCATCGACTGCAGCAGGGGACTGCCGGACATCTCCACGATGACGGCGTGGAATGCGGCGTTCGCGGCGGCGATGGCGGGCTTGTCGTCGCGCGCTGTGGCCGAACGCGCCGCGGTGAGTTGGTCGCGCAGTGCCGTGAGATGGGAGTCGTCCGCTCGCTGCGCGGCGAGCCGGGCCGCGAGTACCTCGAGGCTTTCGCGGACGTCGAAGAGGTCGCGGACCTCGTCGACGCCGAACGGGGCGACGATCGCTCCGCGCCGCGGGACGATCACGACGAGTCCGTCGGTCTGGAGCTGTTGCAGGGCCTCGCGCAGCGGGATTCGGGACACTTGCAGTTCCGCGGCGAGGTCGCGTTCGATCAGGCGCTGGCCCGGCGCGAGCTGCAGGTTGACGATGCGCCTGCGCAGTTCTTCGTACGCGGTCTCGCGCAGTGACTTCGGCGCCGACGCGTCGGTTGCACCGTTCACGCGGTCTCCTGTCGTCATGGTGGCCACGTCAGCCACCGTAGAGCGCACCCGCGCGCCGCCCTCGGGTGGATGCGGGTCCTTACGTCTGTGTAACACGGCGGAAATGACGCGCCCCCAAGATTCAAATAACGGTATACCGCTAACTGTGGCGGTTCCTGAGTCAAGGAGTCCAGCGCGTGAACACGACCTTCTCCGCCCGAGCCCGAACCCTCGTCCCAGCGCTGTGCGCGGCCGCGACTCTCGCGGCGACCCTGACAGCCTGCGGGTCGTCGGACGCCGGCACCGCCTCCGGTGACACCCTCCGCGTCGGAGTGTTCTTCCCCGGCTCCGTCTCCGACACGGGCTTCATGGAATCGGGATACCTCGGCTACCAACGTCTCGAGGAAACCCTCGGTGACCGGGTGGAACTGAGCTACGTCGAGCAGGTCGCCGCCGCCGACTACCAGCAGGCCCTGGTGCGGTTCGCGACCGCGAACGACCTCGTCGTCTCGCTCGGCGGTCAGACGGACGCCGACGTCCGCAAGGTCGCACCCCAGTTCCCCGACGTGAAATTCGTCGAGATCGGCGGACCCGCCGACGCGTCCCCGCTGCCGAACCTCGCCTACTACGACCCGCAGCAGGCGGAGGCCGAGTTCCTCAGCGGAGCCGTCGCGGCGACGGCGTCCGAGACCCCGTCCGTGTCGTTCGTCGGCGGCGTCGAACTGCCCGCCATCGTGAACGCCGCGAAGGCCTTCGGCAACGGCGCCGAGTTCGCGCGGCCCGGCACCCAGGTGCTCACCCCGCAGTACCTGGGCGACTTCAACGACCCGGCCAAGGCGAAGCAGGCCGCGCTCGCCAACTACGGCGCCGGCGCGGGCGCGGTGGGACAGATCGTGAACCTCGGCAAGTCCGGGCTGGAACAGGCTGCCACGCAGTCGGGCGCCCTGATGGTGGGCGGGCCGATTCCCGGCGACTGCTCGAACCCCGCCTACGTCGGCTACGTGCACACCGACATCGGCAAGGAAGTGGAATACGCCGTCCAGTCCGCCCTGGACGGGACGTGGAAGGCCGAGAACGTGGCGTTCGGCCTGACGTCACCGAACGGGGGCACCGACTTCCTGCTCTGCAGCGCCGACCCCGCCGTCGCCGACGCACTCGGCAAGGCGAAGACCGCCCTGGCCACCGGTGCCGTCGAGCCCTACCGAGCGGGCTGACATGAGCACACCAGCACTGCAACTCACCGGAATCGGGAAGAGCTTCGGCGACGTCCTGGCCCTCCGCGGTGTCGACCTGTCGGTGCAACCCGGCACGGTGCACTGCATCCTCGGGGAGAACGGGGCCGGGAAGTCGACGCTCTGCAACGTGGTGTACGGCGGTCTGCGGCCGGACACCGGAACGATGACCCTGGCCGGTCGCCGATACGCGCCCGGTTCGCCCGCGGCCGCGATGGCGGACGGCGTGGCGATGGTGCACCAGCACTTCAGTCTCATCGGCACGATGACCGTCGCCGAGAACCTGCTGCTCACCGGACGGGGACTGCGACTGCGCCGCGCGGAACTGCGGACCCGCCTCGATCGACTCGCCGACGACTATCACCTGAGGATCGATCCGGACGCGCTGGTCTCCGCCATGCCGATCGGTGCGCGGCAGAAGGTCGAGATCGTGAAGGCCCTGCTCACCGACCCCGCGTTGATCCTGCTGGACGAGCCGACCGGGGTACTCGACCCCGGCGAGATCGACGCCCTGATCGAGACGTGCCAGGCCGTCGCGGCGGCGGGCAAGGCCGTCGTCCTCGTCACCCACAAACTCGGTGAGGTGGCCCGCGTCGCGGACGCCGCGACCGTATTGCGCGGGGGTGAGGTGGCAGGCGGGGGCCGCATGTCGGAGCTGACGATCCCCCAGCTGACGACGGCGATGGTCGGAAGACCGGTGTCCGAACTCGGTCCGGTGCTCGCCGCGGGAGTCGGCGCGGAGAGCGACGGCGGCGCGATGCCCGAGCGGCGGGCGACCGGCCCCGTCGTCCTCGGGCTCCGCGGCGTCCGCGCCACCCGGGCGGACGGCAGCGTCGCCCTGTCCGGCGTGGGGCTCGAGGTGCGGGCCGGCGAGATCGTCGGGATCGCGGGCGTCGAGGGGAACGGGCAGAGCGAACTGGTCGCCGTGCTCTCCGGTGCCACCCGACCCGAGTCCGGCACGGTCACGCTCGGCGACGCCGACATCACGTCGGCGTCCCCGGCCCAACGCACCCGGCTCGGTCTCGGGGTGGTGCCGGAAGACCGCCACCGGGAGGCGATGGTGGCGGAACTGTCCCTGTCGGAGAACCTCTTCCTCGGCCGCCTGCACCGCTTCCGCAGGATGGGTCTGCTCGACCGCCGCCGGATGGACGCCGCGGCCGGGGACCTGATCGAGCAGTTCTCGGTACGGACACCCGGACCGGGTACATCGATGGGTTCGCTGTCGGGCGGCAATCAGCAGAAGGTCGTCCTCGCCCGCGAACTGTCGACGGAGAACCTGCAGTGTCTGGTCGCGGCGCAGCCCACCCGCGGACTCGACATCGGGGCGGTCGAATTCGTTCTGAACCAACTCCGCGGCTGCGCGTCCGCGGGAAACGGAGTCCTGGTCGTGTCCAGCGAGATCCCCGAACTGCTCGCGCTGTGCGACCGCATCTTCGTCAGCTACCGAGGGGCCCTGCTCGGGCCCGTCGACACGGCGGCGGCCACTGCGGGGCAGCGCATCGGTGAACTGATGACGGGAACGGCGGCATGACTCGACTTCGAATCTGGGTGCATCACCCACTTCCGGTGGCAATCGCCGCGATCGCGGTCGCGGGACTCGTCGGACTGCTCCTCGCCGCGGCCGCGGGTGCCCCCGTGCCCGAGACCGTCGACGCGCTGTCCGAGGGGATGTTCGGCAGCAGCTACGCGATCGGAGTCTCGCTCAACACTGCCGCGGTGCTGGCTCTCGTCGCGGCCGGGTTCACCGTCGCACACAGGGCCGGACTGGTGAACGTCGGTGGCGAGGGCCAGCTGTGCGTCGGGGGCATCGCCGCGACCGCGGTCGGCACCGCTCTCGGGGAGGACACCCCCGCCCCGATCGCCGTCACCGCGGTACTCCTCGCCGCGGCCGGCGCCGGGTGGGCATGGGCCGCGATCGCCGCGTACCTGCGGGTCCGCCGGGGCACGAGCGAGATCATCACGACGCTGCTGCTGAACTTCGTCGGCCTCGCGCTGGTGCTGCTGATGGTGCACGAGCCCAGCCTCCTCCGCCAGCCCGTCACGTCGTCGGAGACACTGCCGCAGTCCGCGCCGCTGATCGAAACCGCGCACCTGCCGTTGCTGGGGATCGAGCGTTCGCCGGGGACGATCGCGCTGTGGATCGCCGTGGTCGCGGTGCTGATCGTCGGCGTGATCCTGCGCCGGACGGCGGTCGGCGTGCGACTGCGCTCCGTCGGCCTGAACCCGGACGCGTCGGCGCGGCTGGGACTGCCGGTCGGACGGCTGCGATTTCTCAGCCTGTCCTCGGCAGGCGCGTTCTCCGGGCTCGCGGGCGGGATCCTCGTCGCGACGGCGCCGTTCGTGCTCGTCGAAGGATTCTCCTCCGGCTACGGGTTCTCCGGTCTGGTCGTCGGACTCCTGGCGCGCGGTTCCATGCTCGCCGTCGGCGCCGTGTCGCTACTGCTCGGCTTCCTCGTGTCCGGTGGAATCAATCTTCAACTCGCAGCCGGTGTTCCGGCATCGACCGTGTCGATCGTGGAATCGCTCATGATCATCCTGATCGCGGGAGCGGTGCTGTGGACCGCGACCGGCGGGAGATCGAGATCCGCGGCCGCGACGACGGCGAAGACCCACGACGTCCCCGACCTGGCTGGAGCGAAGCAATGATGAACACGGTGTCGGACATCGCCGTCAGCGGCGTGGGATTCGCACTCCCGATCCTGGTGGCCGCGAGCGGGGAACTGGTGAGCGAGCGGGCAGGCGTACTGAACCTCAGCCTCGAGGGCATGATGCTGACCGGGGCGTTCGCCAGCGTGCTCGGCGCCGTCGCCACCGGATCCGCGGTGGGCGGTCTCGCGGCCGGACTGGCGGCCGGGGTGCTGTTCGGACTGCTGCAGGCACTGCTGAGCGTCACGCTGCGGGCCGACCAGATCGTGGTGGGCATCGCGAGCAACGCCCTCGCGCTCGGTGCCACCACCTACGGCGCCCGGCTGCTGCTCGCGGACGGCAAGGGGCAGAATGCCCCAGGTTTCGCGGCACTCGAGATCCCGCTGCTGCACCGGATCCCGATCCTCGGACCGGCTCTCTTCTCCCAGACGGCTCTCGGCTACTTCTGCTTCGCGGTGGTCGGGCTGTTGGCCGTCACGCTGTCGCGCCGGACGCGGGCAGGTCTCGTCGTCGACGCGGTCGGGGAGGACGCGAAGTCGGCCGACTGGAGTGGACTGCCGGTGCGGAAGATCCGCTACCTGTGCGTGCTCGTCGCGGGACTGACGGCGGGATTGGCCGGCGCGCAGCTCGCGCTTTCCGAGGTGCGGTCGTTCAGCGACAACATGACCGCCGGAATCGGGTACCTGGCCGTCGTGGCCGTGATCGCGGGCAGGTGGCGCGCGCTCGGCGTGATCTGGGCGTCCGTGTTCTTCGGGATCGCGCAGGCGCTCCAGTTCGCGTTGCCCGCGCTCGGTGTCAGCGTCCCGTTCGCCCTGCTCGTCATGCTGCCCTACGTGATCGCGATCGTCGCGGTCAGTGGATTCATCCGCAACAGCCGCTCACCCGCAAACCTGACCGTCGCGTTCGCGCGCGCGTCCTGATCGATCTCAGCGAGGAAACCCTTGTGACACTGATCCTTTCCCATTCCGACGTGGCCGGCCTCATCGACCGCGCCGAGGTGTTCGCCGCTGTGGAACGGGCGCACGCCGACCTGGCCGCCGGGACGGCGTCCGCACCCGCCCCACCCGCCATGACCCTGCAGTCCGCGGCCTTCGTCCCGATGGTCGCGGCGGCTCAGTCGGCCGGCGCGGCCGCGGTGAAGATGCTCGTCGATCTTCCCGGCAACGCCGCCCGCGGTCTGCCCGTCCAACGCTCGGCCGTGCTCGTGACGTCCGCGGACACCGGCGAGTGCGAGGCCCTGCTCGACGGCCGCCTGATCACCGCCGTGCGCACCGCCGCCGCCAGCGCCGTGGCCACGAAACACCTCGCCCGCCGAGGCAGCCGGGTGCTGGGATTGGTGGGCGCCGGGACCCTCGCCGTCGAACACGCCCAGGCGATCACCCGGGTGTCGGACGTCGAGACGGTGCTGGTGTGGTCGCGCTCGGACGCGACGGTCGAGGAATTCCGCAGCCGAACAGAGGATCTCGGAATCTCGGTCAAGCCGATGGACTCGCCCGAGGCGGTCACCCGGTCTTCCGACGTCCTCTGCACACTCACGCCGTCGAGGGACCCGATCGTGCGGGGAGCCTGGTTCGGCGAAGGCTTGCACGTCAACGCCGTCGGTGCGCCCCCGCGCGCGGACCACCGGGAGATCGACGGCGAGGGCATGCGGCGTGCCCGGGTGGTCGTCGACTCGGTGGCCACCACCATGACCAAATCGGGGGAGACGCTGCTGGCGCTCGCCGAGGGAGCGATCACCGAGGACGACGTCGCGGTGGAGCTGGGCGACGTGATCGCGGGCCGCACCGTCGCCCGCACCTCCGATCGGGACATCACGCTGTACAACTCCGTCGGGATYGGCCTCCAGGACCTCGCCGCGGCGCGCATACTGATCGACAGAGCCCGGGAACGGGGCGTCGGAACAGAAGTGGATTTGAGTCGATGAGCCAGAGCGATGTCGACGACGCGGACCTTGCGCACCTGCGGCGAGCCATCGAACTCGCCGACGAGACGGGCGACGCGGGCAACAGACCGTTCGGGGCGGTGGCGGTGGGGGCCGACGGTCACGTGATCAGCGAGGGCGCCAACTCCGTCGCGACGTCCGCCGACGTCACCGAGCACGCGGAACTCGACGCGATCACCACCGCCTGCGGGGAGGGACGCACCGGCGACCTCGTCGGCGCCACCATGTATGCCAGCGGTGAGCCGTGCCCGATGTGCAGCGCGGCGATGGTGTGGGCCGGCATCACGCGGGTGGTCTACGCGGCGTCGTCCGCGGACTTCTCCCGGATACTCCCGGACGGTCCCCGGTTCACGCTGGGCTGCTCCGACGTGCTCGAATCCGCGAGCGTCGAGATCGAGGTCAGCGGACCGCATCTCGGCGACGAGGCGCTCGCACCGTTCCACCGTTTCCTCGACACGGACTGACCCCCGAACGCCGTCAGCCCCCGGCACCGAGGTGCCGGAGGCTGACGGACGTGGGTGCCGGGACTCAGCCGAGCTGCGAGACGACCCAGTCGATGCTCTTCGTGAGCTGCGAGACGTCCTCGGGATCGATCGCCGGGAACATGCCGACACGCAGCTGGTTGCGGCCCAGCTTGCGGTACGGCTCCGTGTCGACGACGCCGTTGGCGCGCAGGATCTTCGCCACCTGAGCCGCGTCGATCTTGTCGTCGAAGTCGATGGTGCCGACCACCTGCGAGCGGTGAGCGGGATCGGTGACGAACGGGGTGGCGTAGTCGCTGGCCTCGGCCCACTGGTACAGGCGCGAGGACGAATCGGCGGTACGCGAGGTGGCCCAGTCGAGGCCACCCTTGCCGTTCAGCCAGTCGATCTGGTTGGCGAGCAGCAGCAGCGTCGCGACCGCCGGGGTGTTGTACGTCTGGTCCTTGGAGCTGTTGTCCACGGCGATGGGCAGCGACAGGAAGTCGGGGGTCCAGCGACCCGAATCCTTGATCTCCGCGACGCGCTCGAGCGCCTTCGGGCTCATCAGCGCGATCCACAGTCCGCCGTCGGCCGCGAAGCACTTCTGCGGGGCGAAGTAGTACACGTCTGCGTCGGCGACGTTCACCGGCAGGCCGCCGGCGCCGGACGTGGCGTCGATGGCGATGAGCGCATTCTCCGAGCCCGCGGGACGCGAGACGGGGATCGCGACACCGGTGGACGTCTCGTTGTGCGCCCAGCCGATGAGGTCGACGGACGGATCCGAGACCGGCTCGGGCGCACTGCCCGGGTCGGCGGAGACGACGATCGGGTCGCCGATGAACGGGTTGTTCTTCGCGACCGACGCGAACTTGGAGCTGAACTCACCGTTCGTGAGGTGCAGCGACTTCTCCCGGATCAGGCCGAACGCGGCCGCATCCCAGAACGCGGTGGTGCCGCCGTTGCCGAGCACCACCTCGTAGCCCTCGGGCAGAGAGAACAGATCGGCGAGGCCGGACCGCACGCTGGCGACGACGTCCTTGACAGGCTTCTGGCGGTGGCTGGTGCCGAACACCGAGGAGCCCACCTCGACCAGCGACTGCAGCTGTTCGGGCCGAACCTTCGACGGTCCGCAGCCGAAACGTCCGTCGGCGGGCAGGAGGTCTGCGGGGATGATCGGTGTGGAGGTCATCGCTACTTTCTGTTCCTTACTGGTTCTGGCGGGGGAGACGGTCAGCTGGTGTGGGCGATCTGGTCCCAGCCCTCGACGGATTCGGGGGTGCGGGGTGCGGGTCCGGTGTAGATGGCGGCGGGGCGGACGAGCTTGCCGAGACGCTTCTGTTCGAGGATGTGGGCGCACCAGCCGGCGGTGCGGCCGCAGGTGAACATCGCGGGCATCATGTGCGCGGGGACCTCGGCGAAGTCGAGGATGACCGCGGCCCAGAATTCGACGTTGGTTTCGATGGCCCGGTCGGGGCGGCGTTCGCGCAGTTCGGCGAGGGCGGCCTGTTCGAGGG